>JBDTJV010000064.1:0-3617 GCA_039935675.1 Ginsengibacter sp.
TTAGTGGGAGCCAGTTCAGGCTTAAATATATATTCTACTTCCTTTTGAACATTTTCCATATTTTTCATTTCGCCTTTTGGTTTCAGCCTTTTGTAATAAGTGTTTGGAAAAGCCAATAGAATATGAAAGTGTTTACTGTATGGAAGATAATTTAAAAAAGCAAAAATTCCGGTAATGTGCAGCCACCAGCAGGTACGCTCAAGTGCTACAAGTGCCGAAGGTTTAAAATGTTGCATAGAATGAGCGATCCAGCCGGAAAAAATAAAACTTCCATGATCTGCATAATGAGGATTTCCCTGTAATTGCAAAGCCCTGTCAGCAGCATTCATGGTAAGAAATAAACTCATCAGAATTATTTCTGTGATCAGAATTAAATTGGCATCTGTTCGCGGCCAACCATCAAGCTCTTGAGTGATAAATCGCTTTAGTTTTAAAATATTTCTTCGGATCAAAAAAATGACGCATGCTAACAATACGCCAATCGCCAGGATTTCAAAAAAATCAATTACAAAAGTATAAAAGCCACCAAGTGTATTAGCAAACATGCGATGGGTACCAAATAAGCCATCTAATACAATTTCTAAAATCTCAATATTAATGATAACAAAGCCTGCATATATTACAAAATGCATTATACCCACCAAAGGATAGCGAAACATTTTCTTTTGGCCCAAAGCCAGCAATAATAGATTTCTCCAGCGTTCCTTTTTATTATCTGAAAGATCTTCATTTCTTCCGAGATTAATATTGGCAGCTATTTCCCTCACTTTTCTTACAAAAAGAAAAATAGCAAAACCCACCAGAAGTATGAATAGTATTTGCTGTAACAGCTGCATAGAAAAGGTTGAGTTGCTAAGATAAACAATTAACATAAAGCATCACTATTTGAATAATCCACTTCAAAATTGTAATTTGCTTCGTTCAAATTCTTATCACTCATGAATACTCACCAGATCCTTTCAAAAGATATTGCCTATAAAAAAATCCAAAGGATGGCTTATGAAATCGCCGAGAAAAATTTTAATGAAAAGCAAATTATTTTAGCGGGAATTAAAGAAAACGGAAGCATCATTGCAAAGATTTTGTTCTCCTTTTTAAAAGATATTTTTAAAGGAGAAATATTGATTCTTGAAATTTTAATTGACAAAAAAAATCCTAAAAAGATTTCTCTTTCCACACAATTAAATTTTGATGATAAAATAATTATTGTAGTAGACGATGTAGCAAATAGCGGCAGGACATTGTTATATGCCTTAAAACCATTCCTGGAATTTTATCCAAAAAAAATACAAACGCTGGTGTTGGTAGAAAGAAGTTATAAAGAATTTCCCATTTCAGCCGATTATGTAGGTTTAAGCGTTTCTACGGCTTTCACAGAAAAAATAATCGTAGAAACTGATCACGGTCAAATAACGGGCGCCAACCTCGCAACGCTTGAAAATTGAAAATTCAGGAAAGGAATTTAAAGATGATGAAAAAAGCAATTAAGATAATAATAAGAATGATAACGATAGTAAAATAAAGCCACGGCATTTCTTTAAACTTGCGTTTTTGCCGGGTTTGCTTCTTTTTTTCCAATTGTTTTTGAAGAAGTTGATTTAGTTCTTCAGCGAAGGCCAACGGATCTTTTTTATTTTTGAATTGACTAAGTCCTTCCACTGCATCGCTTTCAAGATCAGCATCTACAAGCATTTTTTCAAATTCATGTTTATCCTCTTTCGACAATTTATCGCTCAGGTAATTCATCAACATCTGGTTGTCAATGTCTTTATTGTTATCGGACAATATGTTTAATAAATCATTCATTTCTTCTGTTTTCCCTTCATTTATTTTGAAAATAAATGGATTCATTCTTCAATTTTTCCATTATCAGTTTTAAATTTCTTTTGCCATTTTGAAGATAACTTTTTACCTGCAAAACACTAAAGCCGGAAATCTCTGCCACCTCAGCATAAGATTTCTTTTCAAGGTAAAATAGTTTAAGACAAATTTGCTGTTCTTTATTCAATTGTTGCATTGCCACTTCCATGAGGTGAAAAAGTTTGTCTTTTGCTATAAGTTCATTTCTATCTGAAATAGTATTTTCAGCCGCAATTAAATGCTCGTTCAATTCCACTTCAACTTTTTTATTTCCCCGCAATTTCATCAGGCAGTGATTTTTTGCGATCATGTAAATCCAGCTTTTGAAATATTCTACGTGGTATTTATGCAGTTCGTTGATCACTTTGAGGAAAATGTGTTGAACACAGTCGCGGGCATCTTCTTCATTTTTCAAATGTTTCATACACACCCCAAGAAGCAACAAAGTATACCTGGGCAGCAAAATTCCTAACCATTTATTATCATGATCGTTATAAAAATTTTGCAGTAACTCTGCATCTGTAATATCGTTATCTATTTGTGATCGCAAAAAAATTATATGTTTTTTAATGAGATGTAAACTTATTAATTTTCCATAATTTACATTTGCACAAAACCCCTGTCGAAGTTATGGAACATTTGGTTTGTTGCGTTCCGGTCAGCCCCATGAGGGCAGATGAATCGCATAAGTCGGAAATGGTATCGCAACAATTGTTTGGAGAAAAATCTGTTTTACTCGAAAGAGGCACTAACAACTGGCTGAGAATTCAATTGAAATACGATGGTTACGAAGGTTGGGTACAACAAAGTCATGTAACAGGAATTGACGAGGAAATGTACCTTAAATCTGATCGCAATTTAACTTCCGATTGGATAAATGAGGTGGATTATAACGGCCATAATATGTTTGTTCCTTTCGGTTGTTCCTTAAGCGCTTTTAAAAACGGAATCGCCTTCTGGCGGAAAAACATTGCAAATTATAAAGGTAATTTCTGGAACCCGGAAGAGATACAAATCACTCCGAAAATCATTAAACAAATTGCTTTTAAGTTTCTGAACACCTCCTATTTATGGGGTGGAAAATCAGTATTTGGAATTGATTGCAGCGGTTATGCTCAAATGTGTTATAAATTTTTAAACGTCAGTTTAAAAAGAGATGCCTCTGAACAGGCGACACAAGGAACCATTGTGAATTTTTTGCAGGAAGCCCGCTGTGGAGATCTTGCTTTTTTTGACAATGAAGAAGGAAAAATCGTTCACGTAGGCATTCTATTGAATGACCACGAAATCATTCACGCGGCGGGAAAAGTAAGAATTGATAAAATCGATACAGAGGGAATTTTAAACCTGGAAACCAAGCAACGCACTCATCATTTGAGGATCATCAAAAGGTTTTTGTGATCAAAATAAACTGCTTTTTCGATAATATTACCGAATCCTCCCAATTTTAAGATGCTTGATAGTAGGCTTATTGTCCCTAATGATCAGCACATCAATTCGGGTTCCACTTTTTTGAAGTAGGTTTTTATAAACTTCAATGTCCCCGCTGAAATTATTTTTTATAGCCATAACGACATCTCCATTTTCTAAACCGCTTTTGTCGGCTGGAGATCCGGGAATAATATCGTCCACGTAAATTATTCCATCCTGGTTATACATAGTCATCCCTGTGTAGGAATAATCAAAGGGATCCTGGAAGTGTGAGTTTGGCAACAAGTGAATTTCTTTCTGAGGATAATTAAGTACGAGATTAAATC
>JBDTJV010000065.1:0-5230 GCA_039935675.1 Ginsengibacter sp.
AGTGCCAGTCCTTTATGGTATTTGACAAAACCATAAAAAATAATTGTATAAAATAAAGACTAAAAAAATAGTATTATGAAACAAATAAAATCATCACTTGTAATTATTATTTCAGCCTGCTTATTAATTTCCTGCTCAGGAAATACTTCATCAGCAGATAAAACAAATGCAGATGCTAAAACAAGTGGCTCCGATTCCAACACAGCATCTTCCGATGCAAATCTTACGGGTACAAACGGAATTTTTTCTTACACCGTCAAGGGGAAGCATATAGTTGCTCGCAATTATGTACAACAATCTAATTTGTTTATTAATGAAGTAAGCGATGACGCCTCCAATGGAATCGTATTAATAAAAGTCACCTGCGAAACCAGCAACGTGTTCAATTTTACGGTAGCCAATAGTGGCACAACAACCATTACAAATTACAGTCCTTCCCTGGGGAATTTTGCAGACAAAAAAACCAAAGTTGCTACTTACATGGAAGGGGGTACTTATAAAAATTATTATGGCGACTCCGTTACTGTAAATATTACCAGCATTGATGCCAGCCGGGTGTCAGGAACTTTTTCCGGAACATTTAAAGCAGATGCAGATGATGTTGCTACGGTGAATATTACAGATGGCAGTTTCAATTTGCCTTTTATTAAGAGATAGGATGATGAAACCCTGTAATAGCTTTTAAAACAGTAATAGTAAATGCACACTGATAAACCCAGGTGAATTAATCATATTTAGAAAAACAAAAAGTAATTATACAAATTGAAAGAACACACAAATTAGAATAAGCTTACAATAAACGAACTAAAAATTGATATTCCTTTTCAATCTCTTTTCAATGAAAACAAATAAAATCATTCAGACTAATTCACTAACCAATCAAATCATAAAATGAAAAAAATGAAAAAGCTAATTTTTATCCTTCCGTGGTTGATCATCTTATCATGTAACAATTCATCGGGCTCTGGTAATAACTCAGGTACGTCAAAAAGTGATGTATCATCCGCAAATCCGGCAGCAGTTAATGGAACTATAACTTGTACAATGGATGGCAAATCAAAAACATTCCAGGTGCACAGCGGATTTTTTGAAATAGTGATGGACCCCGATAGTAAAGGTCCGAAAGATGGATTTGAATTATTAGATGGCAGTGCTACCAACGAAGGCTTTCAGTTTGAAATAAAAAATAAAGGCACCTCAGTTTTTAAAGGTATGGATGGTGTATTAAATATGTTCAGCTATTTCAACGGAAAAGGAGTTGATTATGTGACATATGAAAATGCAACTGCATCCGTGACTTCTTTTGATGGCAACCATTTAACGGGAACTTTTTCCGGGAAATTTCAAAATACAAATTACAAAGGTGCATCAGATAGCAATCCTGAATTTATTCAAATAACAGATGGGAAGTTTGACTTGAACTAATAACCTCAACAAGTATTTATGAAACAGAAGCTTTTTCTACTTCTAATTTTAATGATCTGGATACTTTCAGCATGCAATAACAAAGCAAGCATGAGCACAGCCGATGGAAAAAGTGATAGCACCACTGCCTTTGGTGATAGCATTCCCATAAGTAACGGACTGATGGGGAAAGTATTTCTGCTGCCCACGACCATCACAAAGCTTCCCGATTTTGATACCATGCAGCCGCTACCCGATCCTATATATTTAAAACAGGTTGATATCCCTATACAAAACTGGTCGGCAGGTTTTCCCGGCTTACGGGACAGGTTTGAATGGTTTGGCATTGAATACACAGGTTTTTTTAAGCCAACAAAAGCGGCCAATTATTTATTCAAATTAGTGAGTGATGATGGTTCACAGTTGTACATAGACGATTCACTATTTATCAATAATGATGGCCTGCATTCAGAGTGGCCGGTAAAAGACAATATATATTTATCAGATTCTCTGCATTCCATTAAGCTTAAGTATTTCCAGGGACCGAGGTACCAACTTGGGCTACAACTTTTCTGGAGCCTGGATGGAGTCGATAGTTTAAAAATTTTTCCGGGCACCCAATTTCTGCTTCAGGCCCCAAAACCCGCATACCGCTGGTGGATATGGCTTTTGACAGGCATTGGAATTATAATAGGTGTCATAATATATAAAAAGAACAAAACCGATAAAAAGTAATTAAAGGTTTGCAAGATGCAGGGTGAAAAAATATAAAAACTTATTGCTTTCTCAGTATCTCAACTTTTAAATAAAAAAATATGCGATTCTTAAAATTCTTTCCAATTGTTTCGTCAGCATTTTTATTGTTATTAGCGTCATGTAATACCTCGACAAATAAAAACGCAGAAAACAAAGTTGCAGATACAACATCAAGTAATACCGCTGCTGCAAATTTATCGCAGGGCGACACAAACACCGCTACCAACACCATTGCAAACACCAATGACACCGATGCATCTGTTCAAAACATGAACACTGACAGTATGCTTGCGAAAGGCATGTCCGCCATGTTTGGAAAAAATGATTCAGGAATTTTAAAAAAGCTGGGTGGAGGAAAAAATATGGATAGCATGATGCAGAAGATGCAATCCATGATGGGAGGTAAAAACGGAAACCCAGGCGATGCAATAGGGAATTCATTATTAAATTTTCAGCTCGGGCAAATGAGTGATAACAATCCGCTAAAGTCTGTAGCCAAAGGGATGCAGCAGGCGCAGGACGATGGCACAGCAGGCCCTACAAAAACTTATACGGCTGTTTATACTCCTGAACAATCTGGCAATTACGATGTGCCTGTTTCAGGCAACGGCAATACGTATATGCTTCAATACACTGGCGGAACTATTGCGAACGGGAAAAAAGATGGCCTTTGGAAAAATATTTTCATCAGTTCCAATCCTGGGCAATGGAATGTATTTACCGAAGGTTACGTCGAGTCATCTGCCATCAATATGAAGGTGCATGCTACTTCGTTGGCAAGCATAAAACAAAACTACAGCATCAATCTGAACGAACAATATAAAAAATATGCGAAGCAATATAGAACCGAAGACGGGAAAAACGAATACGATATAACGGTCCAAAAAATAGGTAATGAAAAAATGTTTGGTTATAACTGCGTAGGTGTAAAGATCACTTACACAGTGAAGGCCTTAGGACAAACATCACATGAGGAAAATGAGGAGTGGTATAGCAGCGATGTGCCGGGAGCCCAATTTGTCTCGCCTGTAATTTTTGAAAATCACGCACCTGCTGTTGTGAAGAAAATCATGGATGCAGGATGTGCGGGGATATTGGTAAAATCAATAACTCAGACAACTGGTTCTTCTTTTGTTTTACAGTTAAGTAGCATTTCGAAAAAAGATATGCCAGTGTCCACCTTTACACTTCCTTCAAATTACCAGGAAGATAAAAACACAAGTTTATATGACATTCAGTAAAAATTATTTCACTTAACAATTAAAAACAACAATCATGAACTTTCAACAATTAAACAAACAGCGCAAATTTATCATTATCGGCGCAGCATTGGGATTAATCGCTTGTTTCCTCCCGTGGTTTAGCTACGGTATGGGATCCATCAATGGCATGAATGGTATTGGCGTGCTTGCTTTTATCCTCTTTATTGTAGCTGGCCTTATTGCATTAGTGGGAGACCAGAAAGCCAACATTCCTTCAAAAATGTGGCTGCCTGTATTGGGCGCGGGCGTAGTCAACATCTGCATTATCGGCTACCTTATCATCCGGTGGGAATCAGCCATGAGTGGGGTAAGCAACGAAGAAAGCGCAGCATTCGGAAGTGTAGGTCTCAGTTTTGGAATATGGGCTGCTATTATAGGCGCTATCCTCATCACATATGGTGCTTACAAGTTCCGCTCTGTTGATAACAATCTCAAAGATTCTATACGCACACTCAAAAGTGATGTGGACAAGGCGATAGCAGACAAAGGGAAAGACAGTAATACGGTACCGCCACAATCGTAAGCTGGGATGTTCCGCTATTCCTTATTGCGACATTAATCTTTGTTCAAATTACCAGGACAATAAAAAGGTAGGCTTATATGGTTCTCAGTAAAAAAATAAAAACAAAAAATTATGAAGCATTTAAAATTCTTGTCGCTTTTTATCCCGGCCGCCTTTTTAATTTCCTGTTCAGGAAATAATAGCTCATCAGCAACGAAAAAAAGTGATGATAGTAATTCATCCACCACAAATTCATCTGCAGATGATGCGCATTTTTCCTGTACGATAGATGGCCAGACAGTTTCCGGAGGAGTCATAGATCAGATGCAATGGTATAACACCGGAAGCATTGTTGATGTTGAACAGGGTAAAGAATTACTTTTTTATTTAAGCGATGCTAAAAGCGTTGAGACAGCCGCCATTTTTTCACACGCATTGCGTTTTGCCATACCCTACAAAACAGGTACGGTTAGTTTTGGCCCAGACGAAGATGGCTGGGGCATAGAAGTAGATATTAAACCTGATAAAGATCATCAGGCGACCTATTTTTCACATTCTTTCACGGTAAATGTCAGTACACTTTCATCAACACGCACAGCGGGTACTTTTTCAGGAAAATTCAAGCTAAGAGAAGATGCGTTAAGCCCGAATTATAAAAAGGAAATTGAAGTTACCGATGGAAAGTTTGATATCCCAATGGGGAAATAAAAACGTGAATCAGACCATCCAGGGCTTAATAATTTTTACAATTTATATTCATTTAAAATAAAAAAAATATGCAACTCACAAAAACAATCGCTATCATAATTATTTCCGCAGGCTTACTATCCTCTTGCAACAATAATGGATCTTCCAACGGTTCAGCAAGCGCAGCTAATGTTTCAGGCGCTTCCGGTTCTGGCAATGATTATTATTATGAATCTACAGTGACGACTACCGGAAAAGATTTGACTATGAATGAACTCATTAAAATGTATGTTTCTGCAAAAGGCGATATGCGTACAGAGGCGGACATTAAAAGTTCAATGAACGGCAATAAAGAAACAGCCCCAATGATACTAATAGGAAAAGCCGATAAACCTACTGAGAGTATAAGTATAGATGATTCCGCAAAAACTTACACGGTAAATCAAATAGATACCGGCAAAATCGGAAATGACGAAATGAAAATTACTTCTACTGCTACCAAAATTGGCAATGAAAAAATAATGGGTTTTGATTGTGTGCATGCCCAGGTAATCTCCAACAAATCTATGGGTAGCTTTTACAAATCAATTGACACAGTTGATATCTGGAAAAGCAATGA
>JBDTJV010000066.1:0-4739 GCA_039935675.1 Ginsengibacter sp.
AGGTTGGTAGTGATATAAATTATGGAAACGATGAATGTTCCGAGGAAAAGACTAAGGCCAATATTTCTTTTTGGATTTTTTATTTCTGCAGCAATAAAGGTTACATTATTCCATGCATCACTGCTGAAAAGAGAACCAACCATTGAAGCTGCAATGGCACCAATTAATATTGTTCCACTGATTGGAAACCAATTACCATGTTTTACAAATTCTCCATTCACTTTTTCTAATTGCATTGCCTTCAAACCTGTTTGCCAGTTTTCATTCCAGAAGCTGTGTTTTACTAATAAAAATCCAAGTACGATCAATCCAAAAAGTGAAAATAACTTAACGGAAGTGAACGTGGTTTGAATAATCTTGCCGCCTTTAATTCCCCTTGTATTAGTATAGGTTAGAAAAAGGATTAAAGCGATCGCTAAAATTTGCG
This sequence comes from Ginsengibacter sp., assembly GCA_039935675.1. Classification (GTDB taxonomy): domain Bacteria; phylum Bacteroidota; class Bacteroidia; order Chitinophagales; family Chitinophagaceae; genus Ginsengibacter. The sequence goes on from JBDTJV010000066.1 coordinate 428, forward strand.
CAGCAGAAATGTGAAAATTACCAATTGATAGCAGGAAAACATTTTCTCCCACCTCCGGAATAAGGTAAGCCGTAAAACGGCTGAAAGCAACAGCTACCGCTGCTATAGTTGCCGTTTGTATAACGGTAAAAGAACTCCATCCATATAAAAACCCAAACAGTGGATTATAGGCTTCTTTCAGAAAAACATATTGTCCGCCGGCCTTTGGAAACATTCCACTCATCTCCCCGTAACTAATGGCGGCCATCACAGTCATCAAACCGGTAATTATCCAGATAAGTATTAGCCATCCTGCGCTGCCAACGTTTCGGACCATATCGGTACTTACAATAAAAATTCCTGAGCCGATCATCGAACCAGCTACGATCATGGTAGCATCAAAAAGACGAAGGCTGGGTTTAAAAGCAGTTGCATGTTCATTCATAAAAAAATCCCGTTTTAGAAACGGGATTGAAGATAAATATTTATTTCAGATTGAACCAATGAATCATTTTTTATTTTCCGCGTCCAATTTATTTAATCCTGTAATAACATCCGGCGTAATATTCAAAGTAGAATCTTTGTAAAACATAAATCCAGGTTCATAAGAAAAAATGTAAGAATACCTGCCATCTTTATTATAATCTTTCAAATAATTCTGAATACGTGTTAATATGTCTTCTTTCATTTTTGAATTGTAATTGTACAATTCGTTATCAATACTTTGTTTTCGGCTTTGGAGGTCTTGTTGCATTTTATTTATTTCCGCCATCGCCTGCTCCTGTTCTTTTTGATTCATTGTAGATGCCTTTTGCTGTAATTGCATCGCACGGGTTTGATATTTTTTTTGCATCGCAGTGATCTCGTCATTTGCCTGTGACTGCTTGAGCTCAAAGTCTGCTTTTATTTTTTTATAATAAGAGTAATTATTTTGGAGTGAATCAAGGTCAATGTAGGCAACTTTTGATTTTTCACCAGAATTCGGAATCACGGGAGATTGTACCTCATTTGTGGAAACTATTTTATCCTTGCTGAAATGTAAATAATAGAGATAACCAACCAATACCAGTAATATAATATTTATAGTGAGTAAAATATTTTTCATATAAAAATTTTAGGCGGCAAGATAAAAAAATCGTGTTGATAGCCTAATTAAAGATTTTTGATTTAGGAAACACTTAACAGCAGAACCACTTAGTTTTTGTCGACTTTTTGGTAAAAAACTAATTTAGAATACAGTAAAGCAGTAAAAAGCTGTGATTTTTATTTTGAATTGTAAAAAGATAGTTTGTAACCTTTTGACATTATAGGCACTCTATTGCTTTAATTAAATTGTAAAAATCATGAAAATCAAGAAAATTATCACTGCCTCGGCCATTTGTTTTGCTGTTAGTGCAGGATTATTCCCCACTGCTGCGAATGCACAAAAAAATCAAAAACTTACCGATCCCGAAATTGCATCGGTGGCAGTAACAGCAAATCAAATTGACATTGATTATGCTAAAATCGCAATTAAAAAATCAAAAAATCAACAGGTAATTGATTTTGCTAAAACAATGGAAAAAGATCATGGAGCAGTTATCGACGAAGCAGTCGCATTGGTTAAAAAATTGGGCGTTACTCCCAAGGATAATGCAACCAGCAAATCATTGAATGCCCAGGCAGCAAAAACACGGAAAATGCTGAATTCAAAATCAGGAAAAGCTTTTGACAAAGCGTACGTTGACAACGAGGTAGCCTACCACACTGCGGTGATTGGAGACGTTGAAAACGTATTAATCCCGGATGCCACCAACAAAGAATTACACGATTTGTTAGTGAGTGCAGTACCCTTATTTAAAGCACACCTGGAACACGCTAAAATGGTTCAGAAAAGCCTCGAAAAATGAAAAAATCATTAGCTGTATTGGGAATAGTCATATTCTTGTTATTCCCAATACTTTTTTTAGGCAGTTGCTCTTCCCCTAATAAGAAATCACAGCCTGATCAAACAGAGAACCTTCATAAAGTGGATACGGTGACTATTCAATTAATGAAATTTACTCCCGGAGAACTTACAGTGAATCCCGGCGATACAGTGATATGGATCAATAAAGGATTGGTTTCTCACACCGTTAAATCTTACCAGGATAATAAATTTTACTCAGACACTCTAAATCCTGGTAAAACATGGACACTTGTAGTGAAAGACAGTGCAGCTTATTACTGCAGCATTCATCCAACTATGCAAGGAAAATTAGTACTAAAATAGAATTATCTTGAGAAAATTATATAGAGAAAAATTTAAAATTAGTAATCTTGGACGCACAATTTGAAAAGTATTCTGATCTGGAAATCATCCAAAGAATAAATGCCGGCGATATAAAGTTGTTTGAAATATTGATAAGAAGGTATGATCCTTTTCTGTACAGAATTGGCAGAACTTACCGTTACAATCACGAAGATACAGAAGACCTGATGCAGGATGCGTACATCAATGCATATTGCAACCTGAAAAAATTTGAAAATCGTTCTTCTTTTAAAACGTGGCTTACAAGAATAATTCTAAACGTTTGTTACCAAAAGCAGCACAAACTGAGTTTTAAAAATGAAATAATCAGCGATAATGTTCAAAATGAAAAATCAAGTATCCTGTTTTCTCATTCAACCGACAATGAAAAAATTGCTATGAATAAAGAACTTGGACATGTACTGGAAAACGCCATTCACGAAATTCCGGAAGATTACCGGATCGTATTTACGCTTCGAGAATTAAATGGGTTAAGCGTGGCTGAGACAGCTGAAGCAATGGATATAACTGAAAGCAATGTGAAAGTACGTTTGAACAGAGCCAAAGGAATGCTGCAAAAAGAGATAAAAAAGATGTATTCGCCACAGGAGATTTTCGAGTTTAATCTTATTTATTGTGATACGATGGTAAACAGAGTCATGGCTAAGATATATGAATTAAAAGAATTAGAAGATGAAAACAGATAGAATTATTTATAAAGATTTTGAAGAAATAGGTCTTGAAGAAATAAAGGAAGATCATTCGGAGTTTTCAGAAAAAGTTTATTTAGGTGGTAGTAAATCTTCAATGAGTGAAGATGAAAAAATGGAAGTGATAGGCAATCATTTTAAAGGAATCATGCAGGCACTGGGGTTAGATTTAAATGATGACAGCCTAAAAGGAACGCCGAAAAGAGTGGCAAAAATGTATGTAAAAGAAATTTTTAGTGGATTAAATCCCGTAAATAAACCTAAAGTAACGCTCTTTGAAAACAAATACCAGTATAATAAAATGTTGGTCGAAAAAGACATTACACTCTACTCATATTGTGAACATCATTTTGTACCCATTACCGGAAAAGTTCATGTGGCGTACATTTCAAAAGGTAAAGTAATAGGATTATCCAAAATAAACCGCCTTGTCCAATATTATTCTAATAGACCCCAGGTACAGGAAAGGCTTACTAACGAAATAGGGGAAGGATTAAAAAAAGCAGTAGGAACTGAAGATGTGGCGATAGTAATAGATGCAGTTCACCTATGTGTGGCTTCAAGGGGAATAAGGGATACCAATAGTAGTACACTCACTACTTATTATTCCGGCAAATTTATAAGTGAAGAAACGAAGAATGAGTTTTTAGCACTGATTAAATGAATACTTACTTAAAAAAAGGGAGTACAAATTAAATTGTGACAAATGAATTTTGATATAAAGTTTCACTGTAACGCTTCAATTTTGAAGCATCTGAGTACATTTTTTTTGAATATTTTGAGTTGCCAAATAGAGGAGTTTTAGCAACGCCATATCAGAAGTAAAGCGCCTTTTGTTTTGGTTACTTTCGGTATTTGGCGGTGATAACCTTCAATAGTAAAGTGATAACCTTCAATAGTAAAAAAATCTAATCATAGAAACAAAGCTGCCATACACTCCTCATATTTTATCCATACATTATCCATACATTATCCATACTTAATCCATACATTATCCATACTTAATCCATACTCTATCCATACTCTATCCATACTTAACCCATACACTACCAACGAAGGATGAATGCATTATCCTGTATCTGTACAGTACTTGTATAGTCCTGAAATAAATACACAGGGCTGTTTTTTAATCGTAAGGAACTTTCCAATTTCTACATCAAATCTTATAGTAAAAGGGTAAATTGTTGTCATTTCTATTTTGATTGAATTCAATCATTTTTATCAATTCTTTTACTCCCGGAATAAAGTTCATATTCTAATAAACGGCAATCAATTTTGCCTGTAAAAAATTCAATTTTCCGTTTAGGTTTTAGTCCAATTTTTTTTGCAAGTTGCAGGTTCCCTGTGAAGACAT
>JBDTJV010000067.1:0-6861 GCA_039935675.1 Ginsengibacter sp.
AAAAAACAAGAATTAATAATCCAGCCAAAATAATTCCACGAGGGATGGTACGTTTCGGATTTTTAATTTCTCCGCTTGAGGTAAGTGCTGATTCGAAACCAAAAAATGCAAAAAATAAAACAAGAGCAGTGCTGCCAAAAGTATTTAGTGATGGTAAATGGCCCCAATGCAGGTTAGTCGATTTTACATGAAAGAAACCGAAAATGATAATCGCTACCAGCGGTAATAATTTTATTACAGTAACAAACTTTATAAAAGCGATGCTCTGTTTTGTGCCACGAATGTTCACTAAAACCATAAAGGCTAATAAAATAAAAAATAAAAAAGCCCTCAACCATGGGTTTAAGAATGCGGGGTAAATTACAGCGAGCGAATCTGCAATAATATTCATTACGGCTGCATCGCTAGCAAGGCCGAAAGCAAAAAAGAAAAGCCAACTGGTTACAAAACCCGGAAATTCTCCAAATGCAGCCACCACATAAGCGTAGGTGCCGCCGCTGCTGGTAACTTTACTGCCTATTTCTGCATAACAAAGCATGACACAGCCCAGCAGAATTGCACAAAAAACATAACAGAATAAGCCATAAGTGCCTAATTGAATTCCTACAATGGCAGGTAACACAAAAATACCTGCACCAATCGTAAAATTTAAAATAGTAAGAGAAAGCCCGGAAACACCGATAACTCTTTCTAATCCTTCATCCGTTTTTTTTATGGGCATGTTGGTGTTTGTTTAGTTTGAATAGATTTCATAAAAATTTATCGAAGATATTGTTTAGTAGTTAATTTAGATTCCATATTCAGGCAGTCTCCTTTCATATTTTATTGAGGTTAATCGCCAAAGTCAGAATGTATTTGTAAATGCCGCTAATACCAAGTGTATTTTTAATTTAGTCCAAAGAGTCTTATGGTGTAATACCAGCCTGTACCGATATTTCGGTAATATAACAGATTCATAGTACAATGTAGCGGTAGCGGAATTGGACTATAGAATATGTATAATCGGCATAATTTTATTGGTGGCGAAATCTACAACATTCTCACTACATTTCGCCACGAATAAATTTAATACACCACCCCATTTAGGTTGTTGCCGGATTCACACTATGAAGGCTTTTTGTTACATTTTGTTTTGTGCCGAAAACGAAACGAGGCGAAATATTTCTGATGTTACCCAGCCGGTAATTATTTTGGGTGCATTTCAAATTGTCGCTGCGATTTCGGTCGGTGAAGACACCGACCGAGGCGTGGCCGTGGTTTGTGTCTCCTCAAACCACTTGGGCTGCGACAATTTTAAATGCACCAATTATTTTTATTGCGGGCGGAATGTTATATATTTACCCCACATTTCGCCACGAATAATTTTAAACATCATGTCATTAATTTTGGTAGGCCGCAAAGAAGAACAGGAAATGCTGTACTCTGCACTTGCTTCCAAAGAAGCCGAACTGGTAGCTGTTTTTGGACGGCGAAGGGTTGGTAAAACCTATTTGATCAGGCAAACCTATCAACCCCATATTGCGTTTGAGCTTACCGGGTTGCAAAACAGTGATACTGCCGGGCAATTGCAAAACTTCACGATCCAGTTACATACTTTTTTTAAAAGAAGCGTTCCTAAAAAAGCGCCCTCCGACTGGCTGGAAGCTTTTTCGATGCTTGCCGGTTTACTCGACCGCAAACCTTCCAAAAAAAAGCGAGTAATTTTTTTTGATGAAGTACCCTGGATGGCAGGGCATAAATCAAAATTTCTAATGGCTTTTAGCTGGTTTTGGAATAGCTGGGCTGTTACCCGCAATATTGTTGTGGTTATTTGCGGTTCGGCTGCTTCGTGGATGATCCAAAAAATAGTAAAAGATCGCGGTGGATTGCACAACCGGATTACAAAGCGGATTTTTCTTTATCCATTTACACTTAAAGAAACAGAAAGCTTTTTGAGAAGCCGCAATATTTTTTTCAACCATTACCAGATTGTTCAACTCTACATGGCTATTGGTGGCGTACCGCATTATCTTAAAGAAATTAAAGGCGACAAAAGCGCCACTCAAAATATTAATGATATATGTTTTTCAAAGAACTCTTTATTACGAAATGAATTTCCGGACCTTTATCCTTCGCTTTTTTCCAATGCCGGTAACCATATAGCAGTGGTAAGGGCATTAGCAAAATCAAGACAGGGTTTAACCCGACAGGCCATTGTTGCCAACGGCAAACTTCCTGAAGGCGGCAATACTTCCAAAGTGCTGGAAGAATTGGAGCAATCAGGATTTATCAATTCTTATTACCCTTTTGGCAAACAGAAAAAAGATAAACTTTACCGGCTCACCGATGAGTATTCCTTATTCTATCTTCGTTTTATAGAAAGGCATAAAGACGAAGGCCGTAAAACCTGGAACCACCTGAGCCAAACACAAACCGCCAAGGCCTGGGCCGGCTATGCCTTCGAGAATGCCTGCCTCAAACACCTGCCTCAAATTAAAAAAACATTGGGCATTGCAGGCGTATATGCACAATCTTCTACCTTCCTTCAAAAAGGAAACGATAGTGAGAAGGGAACACAAATTGACCTTGTACTCGACCGCAATGACCAAACTATCAATCTTTTTGAAATAAAATTCTATCATTCTGAATTTGTTTTGACCCAAACCGAGGCTAATGCTTTACGCAACCTCATGTCGGTTTTTGAAATAAAAACCGGCACAAAAAAAAGATTGCTACTTACATTGATAACCACTTTTGGCATCAAACACAACAAGCACAGCCTGGGATTAATAGATCAAACATTGACAATGGACGATTTGTTTTTATGATAAATAACCTGGTTGAAGTTTGAATCATTATTTTCCCCAGCGTGTATTCATATTTTAATTCAGCCTGTCCAGTCCTTCAATTTTTCGATACGGATTTTTAAAAAAATCATCCACCACTTTATTAAAAATATCTTTATAAACAATAGGTGTGGAGTGACCGCTGTTGGGCGAGATCCACAAATATGATTTTGGAATTGATTCGGCGATAAGCATTACATGTCGTGGGCGAATTACATCGTGGTCACCACCAATAATCAGCACCGGGCATTTTATTGTTTGTAATTGTGCAATGCTAATGTGTGGTTCATAAGCCAGTAGATGAAACAGTTTACGATAGGTCTTTACTTCCGGGGATAAGGGTAATTTATTAATAGAATTGCTGAGAGATTTTGCCCATGCATAAATTTCTGGTTCCACGGCTGAAGTGTCCGGGACAAGATTGGCACCGGTTACCGCCGGCTTTTTCACTTTATCGGGATGGCGAATAGCGAGCAATAATCCATTAATGCCACCATCGCTCCAACCTATTACATAGCAGGAATCTAAATGCAAATGATCAAGTAAGGCGTTGAGATCATCTGTCATCATTCATAACTTAAAGAGTCACGGGTGTCAATTGATTTTCCCTGCGCTCTGCTGTCTGCAAGAATCACTTTATAATTTTTTTCAAAGAAAGGAATCTGGTTTGTGAAATCATTTATGGAACCACCATTACCACGAATGTTCAGCAGGGGTTGGCCTTTGCCGTAGGTTTCATAATACATTTTGAAACCGCGGTTGTCAAAGTAGTTTCCTGCTTTGCTATTCCTGCCGTATATTATTTTTTGGCCTGATGCTTTCGGCGTTTGGGCATTTACATTTACAGTAAGAATCAGTGTTACAAATCCCAGTAGAAGTCTTTTGCAATTTTTCATTATTATGTGTTTTATTTTTTAAAAATATATTCTGATTAGTGATTTTAAACTTTTTGGTTGGTAAATAAATTTATGTTTATTCTGATTGATTTTTTTCTTTTTTAAATACCTGTGACACCCTCGCATGATACTGTTATAAAGCCTATCCTATGGAATCCATCTTTTCATTTTTAAGTTACAATCGTTTAAAAAGCCTAAATTTGCAATTTAGAAGTTGAATATCTAATCTGCAACATATGATTAAAAGAGCATTAGGTTCTCAAATAATCGCAACCTCCAAAAAGATGCCCGTTATTGTTGTAACCGGGCCGCGGCAAAGTGGAAAATCTACCTTAATAAAAGAACTATTTCCCAAACACGCGTACTTCAACCTTGAAGATATTGAACTACGCCAGTTTGCTTTATCTGATCCAAAAGCTTTTCTTCAAAACAATAGCGAAAAAATCATTATTGATGAAGTTCAATACGCGCCCGATTTGCTTTCTTACATCCAGGTGATAACCGATCGCGAAAAAATAGCAGGTCAGTTTATTATTTCCGGTTCACAAAACCTCTTGCTAATGGAAAGCATCACACAAAGCTTAGCAGGGAGGGTGGCTATTTTCAATTTGCTTCCATTTTCTCTTGAAGAAATTAAGAACACCAACTTTGCTTTAACTAACTATGAAGACTACATCCTGAAAGGTTTCTATCCCCGCATTTACGATCTTGACTTAAATCCCACTACCTGGCTGCAGGACTATCTCACCACCTACGTTGAACGTGATGTACGGCAACTATTAAATGTGGGCGATTTGAATACATTTCGCCATTTTCTCGAAATTTGTTCCGGTCGTATCGGCCAACTGATCAATCTTTCTGATATCGGCAATATTGTTGGAGTTTCATATCAAACCGTTAACAGATGGTTGAGTGTTTTAGAAACAAGTTTTATCGTTTATACGCTACGGCCTTTCCATAAAAATTTTAATAAACGTATTGTCAAAACTCCAAAACTTTATTTCTATGATACCGGGTTAGCATGTGCCCTACTTAATCTTCGCAACACCAATGATCTCAACCGCCACTTTGCTAAAGGCGCCTTATTTGAGAACTTTATCATCAACGAAATCCTTAAAAATCAACTCAACCGTCATTCATCTCCCAAAAATTATTTCTGGAATGCAGCGGGCTCTTATGAAATTGACCTCTTGCTTGACCAGGGTGGCAGGCTTCTGCCTGTTGAAATCAAATCGGGCCGTACCATTAATAATAACTTTTTTGACGGCTTCAAATATTTTCAGCCACTTTCTGGCGCTTCATCAACAGACAGTTATTTAGTTTACGGCGGTGATGAAGTACAAAAACGCAGCATCGCAAAAGTATTGAGCTGGAAAAATCTTGACGAAATTCCCCTGTGATCTTTCTTTATTTGTGATCCAACTGGTTTAAATATTTTTCACTCTCATTATTTTTATGTTTTACAATTTTCATTTATAAACTTTGTAAATTGTTTTAATTCTAAAAATTAATCCCTGTTTTCTCATTCAAAAAGTTGATTCTTCTATTAAAATAGTTTGATCAAGTACCTCATCATCATATTCTCCCTGCCATGAATATTTACCAAAAAGAAATAATCCAATGACAGCCACAGGCGTTATAATAAGCATCATGATAATTCCAAAGACAATATCTTCCTGGCTGCCTGACATTATTTTCGGGATGCCCATTTTAAAAATGCCGAACCAGGCGGTGGCCAATGCCAGCGCTATCCATACAATGCCCAACCATCTTTTTAAATGATTTGTTTTGGAAGATTTTACTATTTTTAAGGATCGTTCGGTTTTATTTTCTTTTAAATATAAAAGACCAATTACAAGGCTTACGCTCATCAATACAATAGGATAGGTGAGGCCTGCCAGGTAATAATCTGGCTTGTTGGCTTCACTTGCCTTCTGTACTAAGTATGTTGCAAAATAGGGAGCCATGCCGCCGAATATCCCGTAACCAAAATGATACGGCAACGACATAGACGTATATCGAATCTTTAGTGGAAACATCTCGACCATAAAGGCGGCAACCGGCGCATAAGAAACCGTAAATATAAACTCCAGTAAAAAAATAAAAAAGATTAATTTCCATTTACCGGCATTGCTAAGTGTTACAGTTTTTTGCAAATCAGTTTTTCGTGTGCCACTTACTGTTATATCCTTTCTTATTTCCGTTAACAGAGTGCCATCTGTATAAGAATGTTGTGTGGTAGCTATCGCGTCGCCTCCCTGTAATGTCCCTGTGTCGGTGTCAATTTTAATTGCTGATTCAATTTCTGTTTTAGTTTGAAGATTGGTAACCTGGTACATGCCTGAAAAGATAGGCCTGAAGGCAATAATGCTAAGCAACATACCCATTAATAAAATATACTTGCGGCCTATCTTATCGCTCAGCCAGCCGAAGAAAAAGAAGAAAGGAATTCCTAATAACATTCCGATTATGAAGATGGTGTTTGCCTGTCCATAATCCAGCAGCATGGTTTTTATCATAAAGCTTTGCGCATAAAAACCTACCCAGGCTATTACGCCGCCGCCTACTGCAAGCCCTAAAAAAGCAAGCAAAACAATTTTTAAATTTTCTTTGTTACCAAACGATTCTTTCAGGGGATTAGCAGATGTTTTTCCTTCAGCTTTGGCTTTGGCAAACAGTGGTGACTCTGCCATTTTTCTTCTCATATAAACGGAGACAACTACCAACAGAACAGAAACTAAAAAAGGCAGGCGCCAACCCCAGCTTTCCCATGAAGATTGGCTCATTAAATTTTTGAAAATTAAAATAACTGAAATGGAAAGTACCAATGCAATTCCTGTGGATGCCTGTATCCACGATGTCCAAAAGCCTCGTTGTTTCACCGGCGATTGTTCCACTACATAAGTGGCTGCCCCACCGTATTCTCCGCCGATAGCCAATCCTTGCAGTAGCCGTAATATTAAAACAATCAGTGGAGCTACAAATCCGATGGATTCGTAACCAGGCACTAACCCAATGGCAATGGTAGATCCGCCCATCAATACGAGCGTAATCATGAACGTATATTTTCGACCAATCATATCACCCATTTTACCAAAAAACAACGCACCAAATGGCCGCACCACAAAGCCTGCAGAAAA
>JBDTJV010000068.1:0-2914 GCA_039935675.1 Ginsengibacter sp.
GTGGGCATTTTATCCGGACTATATCCTGCACTGTTCATGTCCTCATTTAAACCCGTAAAAACGTTGAAAGGATTATTTAAGGCAGGCGGCGGAAATATTTCTTTTAGAAAAGTGTTGGTGGTAGCGCAGTTCACCATTTCTATCGTACTTATTATTACCACTATGATTGTTTTCCAGCAATTACGCTACATGGAGGAAACTTCGTTAGGTTATGATAAGGAACATATCATAACACTGCCTTATAACAATTCCATTAATCCGCAATATGATGCATTCAGGAATGATTTACTACAAAATACATCTATAAAAGATGTAGCCCGTTCATCGCGTGTGCCCACCGGCAGGTTGCTCGATGCTCAAGGAGCTTCTACGATGGTTGGAGATTCCTTGCAGCCGGTAACTGCCGATATAAAGAACGTGTCCGCTGATTATGATTTTATTCCCACTTATGGTATTCATCTGGCTGCCGGCAGAAATTTTTCACGGGATTATAGTATGGACACTTCTAATTTTATTTTGAACGAAGCGGGTGTAAAAGCCATTGGCTGGAAGTCGCCACAGGAAGCTATCGGGCGGAATTTTATGTATGGAGGTGTGAAAGGAAAAGTGATTGGAGTTATCGCTGACTTTCATTTTGAATCGCTGCAACATGAAATTGTTCCGATGGTTTTGGAAAATCCGGCTACTACTCCGACGGATTCCCGGTTCAATAATCTTTCCATCAAATTGGCTGGCAAGAATATTCAAGCTACACTGGCATCGGTAGAAAGAACATGGAAAAAATACCTCCCTGAAATACCATTTCAATATTCTTTTCTTAATGAGAGTTATAATAAACTTTATCAATCAGAACAAAGACAGGGAACCATCTTTACTACGTTTGCCTGCATTGCCATCTTCATTGCCTGCCTGGGTTTATTTGGTTTATCAGCCTTTGAAATTACACAACGTGTTAAAGAAATCGGAGTAAGAAAAGTCTTGGGAGCCAACATAAGTTCTATTGTCACTTTATTATCAAAAGACTTTTTAAAATTGGTATTGATCGCTACCATTATTGCGTTTCCGATAGCCTGGTTTGCAATGTCGCATTGGCTGCAGGGTTTTGCCTATCGTGTGCATATTCATTGGTGGGTATTTTTATTATCAGCAATTCTCGCATTGATTGTCGCATTGGTTACGGTAAGTTTCCAGGCAATTAAAGCAGCGGGGGCAAATCCGGTGGATAGTTTACGGAGTGAATAGTTACTCAGCTAATATGCTGATTAGCCAATTTGCTAATGAAGAAAACAGGAATATTAATTATTTGTTGGTTTACTATATATAAAAATTATCCATAAACGAAAATAAAATGTTTAACCACTTTTTCAAAACAACATTCCGCAGTTTGCTAAGAAACAAAGGCTACAGTTTCCTGAACATTTTTGGGTTGGCAATTGGTATCGCTTGTGCCGGGTTGATTTTCTTGTGGGTGGAAAATGAAATAAATTTTGATAACACTAACGTAAATAAGGATCGTATTTATCTTGTCAAAACAAACACCAATGTGGACGATGGCGTATTTACCCATTCATCCACTGCTGGCCCTTTGGCACCGGCGTTAGATTCTACAATGCCAGGCATTGACCAAACTTGCCGCACTACCGAGGATGAAATGTCTTTCCTATTTGCCATCGGCAATAAAGCAGTGAATGCTTCAGGAAAATATGTGGAGCCTTCCTTCTTCAACATATTCACACTTCCTTTCGTAGAGGGTAATGCTGTAAGTGCATTTTCCCAATTACATTCAATAGTACTTACCCAGGAAGCGGTAAAGAAATTTTTTGGTGATGAAAAAAATATTATCGGAAAAACAGTGCGAATGGATAACAAGCAGGATTATGTGGTAAGTGGCGTATTAAAAGACCTGCCTGAAAATTCAACTTTGCAATTTGAATGGCTGGCGCCTTTCAAAGTGTACCTTGATGGCAATTCGCGGGTAAATACCTGGTTTAACTTTGGTATCACCACTTATGTGGAATTGAAACCCGGCGCTGATGTAACTGCTATCAACAAACGATTACTTAACCCGCATTATGATTTTACAACCCAGAAAATTGAGTCGGATAAATCGAGCGTACACGTCTTTTTATTTGGCATGAATGACTGGCATCTGCGTGACGATTTTGCCAATGGTAAACCAACTGGTGGTGGCAGGATTGAATACGTAAAGTTGTTCAGCATTATTGCCTGGATCATTTTATTTATTGCCTGTATCAACTTTATGAACCTTGCCACGGCAGGCAGTGAGCGCCGCTCAAAAGAAATTGGGGTAAGAAAAGTGCTGGGTGCCGGGAAGAAAGGATTGATTTTTCAATTTATCGGTGAAACTGTATTAATGGCATTCCTTGCAGCTATTATTGCTGTTTTTCTTATGACGTTATTTTTACCCGTATTTAATACATTGGTTCAGAAGAACCTTTCATTGGGGCTAAACAATGAATATCATATTCTTGCTTTATTGTTGCTTACACTCCTATGTGGACTTGTTGCCGGCAGCTATCCTTCCTTATACTTATCATCCTTTAATCCCGTATTCGTATTAAAAGGAATAAAATTAAAAACAGGAAGCGCAGCGCTCATAAGAAAAGGTTTAGTGGTAACTCAATTTGCGATATCCATAATCCTGATCATAAGCACCATTATCATTTATCAGCAAATACAACATGTAAAAACGAGGGATCTCGGTTATAACAAAAATAATTTGGTGCAAATAGAAGCACAGGGCGATATTGTAAAAGATTTTCCTGCAATAAGGCAAGATCTCCTCAACACAGGCATTGTGAAAAATGCAGCATTGGCAGATCACAATACACTCGGCGGAGGCAATAATACTACCGCTATTTCCTGGCCTGGAAAAGATCCTAATACTAACATT
>JBDTJV010000069.1:0-4146 GCA_039935675.1 Ginsengibacter sp.
CCAATTCCCTGCAAAGGCCTGAATAAAATATAAGCAAAAACTACGGCGGATACTGCACCTGAAGCACCCAGGCTGCGGTAATTTGGATTGCTGTGATACTTTAAAAAATCCGGGATGACACACGCAATTAATGCCAGCAAATACATGAGTACATAATAGGTTTTTCCATAGATCCCAAAAATAGCCACGAATGAATTTTCACATGCTCCGCCGAATAAATAGAAAGCGTACATGTTGAAAATCAAATGCATGAGATCTGCATGTATAAATCCATAAGTCAGGAAACGGTAATATTGTTTTTCCTGTGTAATAGCAACCGGGTAAAAAATGAGATCCTCTCTTAATTTAGGAGAGTTAAGTGCAAACAGTGATACGATAACTGTTATGATAACTATTATGAGTGTAGCAGACATTCTTTTTTTTTAAAAGTTTCAAACCTACAGAAAAACTAACTATGATGATACTTTTCATTTCGGATGATGGTGCAGGCGCGGTAAATTTGTTCCGAAAGTATCAAACGTACCAACTGGTGAGGAAAAACTAATTTGGACAAACTCCATTTGAAATCAGCGCGCTTAAAAATACTTTGGTGAACGCCATAGGCACCGCCAATCAAAAAAATAATATTTTTAGCACTTTCGTTGGCCTTGTTTTGAATAAATGCGGCCAGCTCTGTGGAACAAAATTCTTTTCCCTTTTCATCTAAAACAATCAATATGTCATCGCTTTGTAATGCATTTAAAATTGCAGCCACTTCTGATTTTTTAATTTGATCTTCTGTCAAAGTAGACGCATTTTTAGCATTTGGAAAGATCTTCCAATCCACAGGATAATAATGAGAAATGCGTTTGGAGAAATTTTCAATTCCTTCTTTCACATAAGATTCATGCGCTTTTCCAACAGTCCACAAATTAATTTTCATTTTAGGCGTTTGTTTGCAGTATGCAAAAATATACTACGTTATTAAATATAAATATGAAAGAAAATTGAATAATACAATCATCATCAATTTTTCTATGAATTATAAATCGCGATTATTTGTTGGTTTACTGTGTTTTTTGAAATCGCTGGCAAGGTTCTGACTTTAATTGGAATCAATTTCGCCGGCCATTTTTTTAACATCGCCCATTTCTTTAATGGCTTCTTTTCCAAATGAATTCTCCCCGGTGAGGACGAACTTTTGGGTGCTTAATTCCAATTTGATTACCCATAAAAAGCGGAATCGATTTTAAAAGGATTTTTTCGGTTTTGCTTAATCAGTATGCAATTTTCGGCAGTTCTGTTTTTGATTTTGCTGATAATAAAGAGCAGGGATATGGAGGCAAGCAAAACGACCACGAATACAGCAATGTTATATTTTGCAATTATCATCTGAAAATGTCTTGACAATAGGATCGAACAAATGAAAAACCATTTTTTTGTGTTAAAAAATGAATCTTTTTCTAATTAAATTGAACGTATAATTAGGTTGTTTATTGTTGGTTTGGGGTATTAAGATACTGAAAACCAAATTTTTAGCAAGAGAATAATAAGAAGAGATTGTGTTGAAGAAATAATTTATTATTTTTGCGCCTCTTTGGCTGCGTAGCTCAATTGAATAGAGCATCTGACTACGGATCAGAAGGTTTTAGGTTTGAATCCTAACGCGGTCACTATGATAATCAGCCACTTACGTAACATCTAGAGTAAGTGGCTTTATTATTTCACCAACAATTTCACCAACAATTTTCTATTTTCAGAGCTATCATCGAAATGATTTTGTATAGGAGTTAAATTAGTTTTTCCTATGTAACAATTTGTTTCAATGATTTTATGTCAGATAGTGTGAAAGATAAAGTTGGAATTTACACCTCCTATTTTTTTCTAATAAAGCCCTAAATTATATCACATCCCGGGTTTACATATCCTGCCAGTAATAAAGATGCAAAAATCAGTTTATTAACCTGGGCTCCGCAGGCAGACGAAAGAGAAAGAATTGATTTTATCTATTATTATCCAAATGAAAAACTACAGTTAAAAACTTCAAAAATTTTTGGGCCTGACAGCTCTATCATTAGAGGAAAAAGAAAAAAGGAAGAAACTCAGGATCCATTTATTACTCCTTTGGGAGTATGGCCAACAGATCATAAAGCATTAATTTCAACTTTTATTTTGGAAAATGACTTAAAAAATAAGAAATTAAAATTTAGAAAATGT
The DNA here is from genome assembly GCA_039935675.1 of Ginsengibacter sp. GTDB lineage: Bacteria > Bacteroidota > Bacteroidia > Chitinophagales > Chitinophagaceae > Ginsengibacter. Next base: position 2,197 of record JBDTJV010000069.1, read on the forward strand.
TTTCTAATCTCTTTAATTCAGTTTTAAAAAAGTATCTGTAAATAAATCTAATTATGAAATTAAAATCTCTGTTATTTGTTGCTTTACTGTTTTCGCTCTCATCTTCCTTTGCGCAAAACACGCACAAAACTAAAAATGTAATTATCGTTTTAATGGACGGCTACCGCTGGCAGGAACTTTTTAAAGGCGCTGATTCGTCTTTATTATTTGGGAAAAAATACAACCACCAGGATTCGGCATGGCGCATGAAAAAATATTGGTCGGCAAATGAAAAAAAACGCCGGGAAAAACTAATGCCATTTGTATAGAATCAAATTGCAAAAGAAGGGCAGATATATGGAAACCGCGATTTGGGTAATTTGGTAAACGTAAAAAATAAATATTGGTTTTCAGAACCCGGACGCAGTGAAACATTTTGTGGATATTATGATTCGCTCATTAACTCAAATGATAAGATTTATAATCCCAATGAAAATGTGTTGGAATTTATTAATAAGCAAAAAGGGTATAAAGGAAACGTGGTAACAATTGCCTCATGGGATGTAGTGGCATGAATACTGAACCGCAAAAGAAACGGTATGCTGGTAAATATTTATGGCGAAGATGTGAAAGGCCTCAACCTAACGCCGCTGCAAAAAGAAGCCAATGCCATGCAACATTATGTAGCCGATATTTTTGGCCAGGGCGAGCGGCCGGATGCCAATACCTTTACCATGGGGAATGCTTATTTAAAAGCCAACCATCCGCGTGTATTGTATCTTGATTTTGGAGACAATGATGATTTTGCCCACGAAGGCAGGTACGATATGTATTTAGATGCTACCCATAAAATAGATGCCATGATAAGGGATCTGTGGAACTATTTGCAGCAGGATTCTTTCTATAAAGATCAAACGACATTAATGATATTTCCGGATCACGGCCAGGGTATTGGTGATGAGTGGACGAGTCACGGTTCCAGCATACCGCGTGCCAATGAAACTTATTTAATGGTAATGGGGCCTGATACGCCTGCATTGGGCGAAGTAAAAACACAGGAACAAATTTACCAGAATCAATTTGCACAAACCATTGCAAATTTTTTAGACTTTCATTTTACAACAAACCATCCTGTAGCGGCACCGGTAAAAAGTGTGATGAAATGAGGTTTCATACGCAGAACGAATCGGTTAGTAAACAAACAAATAATACAGATTCCTATTTCCTTATTTAAATCAATTACTTATGGAAATTTTTGTTTCAGAATACTTTACCTGCTCATTAAGATACTTTTTAGAACCCGATTAGGAACTATAATGCGGAATGGCGTTACACGGAAAAACGCAAATGAAATAATCGTTTCGGATGTGGATCGAAATATTCTTTTGCTGAGAACAAGTAAGAATTGAGAAATTGCATCAATAAAATAAATAACTATGTTTTATAAAATCATATGTACGATTTTTTTATTGCTGTGTAACGTAACGGGAAATGCACAAACGCTAAAATATGAGGTAGCCCAAAAACCCTGGGCCGCTGGTTTAGGAAATCATCGTGCTATTTTAACCATTAATAAACCGGCAAATGCGGTTGGATTAAATATCAGATGGCGCCTGCACGATTTACATCCTGATAAAAAGCGCTTTCTGATTATGAATGCAACAACAGGTGACACTATTCAAAATGTTTATAGAATTTCTGTGAGCGATGAGCGATGCGATATTGCATTTGGCCCTGTTACTAAACGGGGCAAATATTATTTTTATTATCTCCCCTATAAGCCAGACACTAATGCAGGATATTATCAATATGGATATTTATTTCCTAAAATGCCAGATGCAGAGTGGATAGATAAAAATCATTTATCGGATAAAACCAATATCTCAAAACTCACTTCCGCATCCTGTGAAGTATTGGAGTCACGAACAGAATTTGATTCTTTTTATCCAATGGAAATTATTGGTAATCTTT
>JBDTJV010000070.1:0-12275 GCA_039935675.1 Ginsengibacter sp.
AAATAACGTGATGGAGAATTACTTAGCTGGTTGAAAACTTTATAGGAGATTAATGACGGATCATTGTCTTGTATAGTAAAGCAAAACAGCGTTTCCTGTTTGGAAAAGTATTCATTAAAAAGGGCAATTCCTTTTTGTCCGCCTAATTTAGCAGGAAAAATTTTGTAGGTTACAATACTAAGTACATTTGCCATTTAAAAAAATATAATTCCGACAAATTAATATTATTTTGCCGACAGTTTTTCAAAACAATCATTTTAATGAAATTAATTTCATTTTTCTCAAAATTCACTTTCATTTGCAATCTTTGTTTTTTGTTATTCGTTTTTTTTAACAGAATAGATGCGAAAAAGCATATATCCGGAGCAAGCGGAACTGTCATTGCTTTTCCATTTTTCAAAGACCTTATTATTATCCTGGGGTTTTCAGCTATTATAATAAACCTGGCTATGTGCATTGTTTATCTCGTAAATATTTTAAGAAAAAAGACATTTCTATTGCCTAAATGGCTCGCCATTACTAATTTTATTTTCTTAATTGTCCAGTTCTATTTTTTCTTTTTATAAGAATTCAGGATCATCCATAAGATTTGAAATGACAATCCGACTAAATTTTTTCCGGTTTAACCGTGGTTTTTTGTAGCGAATTCATTGGTGCAGAAGCAAGCAATTGGAAGGAATTGTGGTAGAAGATTCAGGAGGTTTAGAGAGATTGCTGTTTAAGAAATACAGTAGACAAGTAAATACAAATGATTCCTATTTTACTTCTTTCTCGATTAGAAGAGTTGCCACAATTTTATCAACCGGTAGTGTTACATCATCTGCAGAAAAATTCTTTAAATCAATAAAACGGAATGTTTCTATCTCAGACTTTTCATTGTAGATTTTTAACTGATCTTCTGTAAAATCAAATTTGGAATGGGTGAGCTGAAATGCAATTGCCTCTGTTGGATTGGCAAAATAATAAATGGAAATGAGTTGATCTGCCGGGTCGAAAGCGCTTTGCTGGTAATAATCAGTTGTGTATAAATGTTCGCCAACTTCTACTTCTAAATCCATTTCTTCTTTGAATTCTCTTTTCAAACAATCCCTGGTTCCTTCGCCTTGCTCAAGTCCCCCGCCGGGAAATTTAGTATAATACTTCCCTCGTATGTATTCATCACTTACCAATATTTGATTTTGGTCATTGATTAAAATGCCATAAACACGAACATTGAACATGATTAATCTTTTATTTCGATCTCCCCGGTGAAAACAAATGTAGCAGGTCCGGAGAGCCAGATATTTTTGAATTCAGTATCGCTGATCTTATCAAATTCCACACTTAAATTTCCGCCCTTTGTTTTTACTTCTACCCGGTTAAAACCATTATCGTTATGAGCAGCCACAATAGCTGATGCGGTTACACCTGTGCCACAGCTCAATGTTTCATCCTCCACGCCACGCTCATAAGTCCGAACGAAAATTTCATCATCACGGAGTGTTTCCACGAAATTGACATTTATCCCCTGTTCAGTAAACTGCTTGCTGTAACGGACGTCCTTTCCTTCGGATACCACATTGTAATCTTCGAGCCCGGTTACAAACTTGATGTAATGTGGAGAGCCTGTATTCAAAATATAATGATCAAGGAAAAACTCTACATTTTTTACATCGTTCATTTTCAAGCTCACAATTTTATCAAAATCTATCTTTGCAGAATGGTCACCATCAACAGCTGAAAATGAATATTCATTCTTTTTTATTCCAAGTTTAAAAGCAAACTGCACGATACATCTGCCACCATTTCCGCACATAGATCCCGGATTTCCATCAGCGTTAAAATAGATCATTTCAAAATCAAAACCTTTCTTTTCGTTTAAAAGCATTAGTCCATCTGCACCTATTCCAAAGTGACGATCACAAAGGCTTTTAACCTGGTCATTACTTAATTGATCATACTTTTTTTCCCGGTTATCCAGCAGGATGAAATCGTTTCCTGCTCCATGGTATTTATAAAACTTAACTAGCATTTTAAATATTTGTTTAATGTTTTGAGGTTGATCAAATTTTCATTTCAAGAGGAATATTTTCATTTCCCCGCTTTAAAACCTCAATTTTCATTTTAAAGTTTTTGGGTAATAATTTCTAAGGATTTTTTAATAAGTTGTTCCATCAGGTTCAAAGGATCTTTACTGAAATTTTTATGGATCCGGTTTGCAATAATGGCGCTTAATGAAAGGCAATTATGATGCAAAGCTTTTCCGAGGCCATATATTGCTGAGGTTTCCATTTCAAAATTAGTGATCCGGTAATTTCCAAATTCAAATGCAGTAAGATTGTCAATGAACTGCGGGTTTGAAATTCCCAGCCGGAGTATTCTTCCCTGAGGCCCATAAAATCCGGGGCAGGTGACGGTTATTCCCTGGTGGTAGCCATCTACAAAATGTTTTAACAAATGAATCGATGCTGCGGAAATGTAAGGATCGCCAAACCCGTTGTTTAATTGCGTTTGGGTCACGAAAGAATGGATCAATTGCTTCTCTTCTTCATTACTTTCATGCAAATAAAAATTCATCAAATTGTCCACCCCGAGCCCATGTGTGCTTGCCACAAAACTATCTACCGGGATATCTGCCTGCAAAGATCCTGAAGTGCCTATCCTGATTATATTTAGTTGCTTTAATTCTTCGTTGATACTTCTTGATTCAAAGTTGATGTTGACCAGCGCATCCAGTTCGTTTAGCACGATGTCAATATTATCCGTACCAATTCCGGTGCTTACTACTGAGATCCTTTTTTCGCCGATATAACCTGTGTGGGTTACAAATTCACGGTGATGTCTTTCTACTTCTACTTTATCAAAATGTTTGCTAACCTCTTTTACGCGGTCCGGATCGCCAACAGTGATGATATTTTCTGCAAGTTCCTCCGGCAAAAGATCGAGATGATAGATTGCGCCGCGTTCATTGATGATTAATTCTGACTCTGCTATTCGCTGCATAATTGGGATAAATTATTTAAATAAGTGCTTTATTTCTGCCAGTTTTATTCTGCAAAAATACTTCAATACAAATGAATCAAATTTCCAGTGCATAATTCCTTTTTTCTAAAGAAAAAAACCCTATTTTTGTGCGCTTTTAGAAAAATGGTCCTGTGGCCGAGTGGCTTAGGCAAAGCTCTGCAAAAGCTTCTACAGCGGTTCGAATCCGCTCGGGACCTCTTAAATTTGGTGTTTATATTTTGGATCGTATAATCCTAAATTTTCCCATTGCTGGCGATATTCGTCCAGTAAACGAACAAATTACCTGCATTCTTATTTTGAATCAAATAACAAAAAATCAATCAAATAATCTGGCAAAATGGTTTTCAAGATGGTAGCGCATTGCCTTTCTAAATAATTCCGGGTTGCCATTTTCCAAAATATCTACCAGTTCTTTGTGAGAAACAAATTTTTTGAAGGTAATAGGTTTGCCAAGCAAGCCTGAATGATGAACGTAATCAAAAACGGGAAGAAGCAATTTTTGAAATTTCTTCATGGTATTATTACCGGATATTTCATATAGTTTACCATGAAAAGCAATCTCATGGCTTATATTGAACAAATGCTGATCGGTTATTTCAGGTTCTTTTTTTACAATGGCTCTCAGTTCTTCAATATCTTTTTCTGTTTTTCTTTGAAAAAGAAAATCTGCCATTCCAATTTCCAGCACCAGTCTTATTTCAAAAATCTCTTTCAATGTTTCCTGGTCCAGGATATGAGGATTCATGCTTTTGCTCATTATGGCAAAAAGATCAGGACTGGTAATTACAGCGCCTTTTTTCTTCTTAGACTCTATTAATCCCATCATTCTTAGTCGAAGCAAAGCTTCTCGTATTACGGTACGACTAACTCCAAGCGTTTCAGCAAGTTCCAGTTCTTTTGGAATGCTGTCGCCGACCTTTAGCTTCTTTTTTTGCAGAATTTCTACCAACTTATTTTCTACTTTGTCAACCAAAGAACTGGTATCAATCTGGAGATTTTTTTTGAATAATGTTGAGTTCATACTATTTATTTAAACCAATTGTGTCAAAAATATAATTCATTCCTGATATAATCTTTTTTATAAAAGATAAAAATTTTTTTGGTGAAACAAAATTAACCTTTTATTTTTGTTATGTCATACATAATACAATAATAAATTTAAAACTACTAAAATGAAATTTTCTTATCTGAAAATTGGAATTTTAATTGCCTGCTTTTTGTTTTCAACTGGTGCATGGGCGCAAACAAGAACTATTTCTGGTAAGGTGACTTCGAGTGAAGGTGCCTCTCTTCCCGGGGTTTCTGTTATTGTAAACGGAAAAAGTTCAGGTACCCAAACAGATGCAGATGGAAATTTTTCTATAAATGCAGCTTCGGGTGATGAACTTGATTTTTCTTCCATAGGATTTGCTTCGCAAAAAATGAAGGTTGGAAGCTCGTCTACTTTAAATGTGTCTTTAAAAGCTGCGAATGACAAACTGGATGAAGTAGTGGTAACGGGTTATGGTACTCAATCACGAAGGACTTTAACGGGTTCGGTTTCAAGTCTGGATCAGAATGTTTTAAAATCTTCACCCAATTCAAACCTGGGTACTGCTCTGCAGGGGCAATTGCCGGGGTTAATGGTACAGCAATCAACCGGTCAGCCCGGAACGAGTCCTACAATCACTTTCCGTGGTGGTTCTAATTTCAATGGAAGTGGTTCTCCTTTAATTGTGGTAGATGGAATTGTCTTACCTTCTTTATATGGAATCAACATGGATGATGTGGCAAGCATTGATCTTTTAAAAGATGCGGGTTCATTGGCTATTTATGGTGCCAGGGCAGCCAATGGCGTATTATTAATCACTACTAAAAAAGGTAAAAAAGGAAGAACGCAAATAAATTACAGTTATAGAAATACGACCAATTATGTTCGTTACAATTCTGAAAAATATTTATCTGCAGCACAATACATTCATTGGAATAGGGTGGGAATCCAAAGCCGCTGGATGGCAGATGTAGCCGATGGAAATACCAACGCTGCCAATACTGATAAGGGTCAGAATGTTGGCGCCTGGGGTTGGGCGGTGAACAATGGTTGGACATCTCCAACAGGTCTTTACTCCACACAAATATTAAGTGATGCTAACCGGGGATATGTTGGTAAATCGGGTTGGGGCGTTTTGGAAGATCCAAATCCATTTGTAACAGGACAAACAGATTCCATTCTTTACCACGATTTGGATGTGAGGACAAGAGAAAATATGATCTTACAACAAACAACTACGCAGGAACATTATTTGAATCTTTCCGGAGCCAGCGACCAGGGCGCCTTTGCTTTAGGTCTTGGCGTGTTGGATGATAATGGAATGGTGATCGGTTCCAAGCTGAAAAGACTGAGTATGAACTTTAATGGCGGACTGAACGTTGGTAAAAATTTGAAAGTGACTACCACACTTTCGGGATATACCCTAAACCAAACGCTTCCTTATGTTGATCCGAATGGTGGCGGAACAGGTGGTTTAATGCAACGTTTTGTTGGTGTGGCTCCTACTGTTAGATATAAGAATGACACATCGGGAGCTATTTTGCCTGGCCCGAATGATAATACATTAGGAAACCCGCTTTATTGGAGTAAAATACCTACGAATAACACAGGCCAGCAGCGTTTAATGGGAAGCCTTCATATTGATTATAGCTTTTTACCATGGTTAAAATTCCTGGCTACAGGTTCTGGTTATTTATTATACCAAAATGCTAATAATTTCAGTACGGCCTACCAGCAAGGAAATAATGGTGCGATCAACACGACACGTGCCGCTTCATTTAATAATTATAATGATGTTTCTTACACTTATAATGCCTTCTTACAATTTGATAAAACCATAAACGAAGTACATAAAATTAGTGTTCTGGGTGGTGGGGAATTTTACGATTTTAAAGAACATACATTTAGAGGCTCTTCACAGGGTGCGCCGACGGATTTATTCCCTTGGTTATCGGCTTCCGTGCCTCCTGCAGTGGTTAATGGAACCATCACTAATCCTCAAAGCGCTTATTCCAGTTTTAATGCCTGGGAAAGGTTGGCTTCCGTAATAGGCAGGGTAAATTACAGTTATAAGGATAGGTATTTTGTTACAGGAAACCTGCGGTATGATGGTACTTCCCGTCTTGCTACTAACCAGTATGGATTATTCTCAGGTATTTCCGCGGGTTGGAATATGCAGAATGAAAAGTTCTTTCAAAAGAGTAAGCTAAGCAATTTTATAAATATACTGAAACCGCGTATCAGTTGGGGAGAGGTTGGTAACCTGGCATCATTAGTGAATTCAGATGGTTCGCAAAATTATTATGCTGCAGACCAAACCTATCCTTCTACCTCAGTTTACAACGGATTAGGCGGTACCTATTATCCTAATTATATAAATACTAATTTGAAATGGGAAACTGCATCTACAACTAATTTCGGTGCAGATATTGGCCTGTTTAATAACCGGGTCACCATAATCGCAGATTACTTTATTAAAAATATTTTCAACAAAATATCAGGTCTTCCTTTGGATGTTACTTCCGGTTTCTCAAGTATACAATATTATAACAACGGCCAGTTGCAAAATCGCGGCTTCGAATTAGATCTAAAAGGCAGAGTTATTCAACCTGTAAAACCTGGTGGATTAAGTTTGGATCTAAGTGCCAATTTATTCAAAGTGAAGAGTTTTGTAGTTAAGCTTCCTTTTAATGGGCTTCCCGGAAACAGGCAAGGAACTATTCAGGTGTGGGATCCAAAAAATCCAACTCAGTTGATCCAGGTTGGTGGATTACAGGAAGGACAGAGAGTTGGGTTAGACGCCGTTTATGCGCCAAAATATGATGGCATTTACACCTAACAGGGTGATATAGATAAAGACGCAAGTGTATATAATTCCTTTCTTCCTTATATACACAAAACCTTAAAGCAGATGGGCGATGCACGTTGGCACCAGGTGAACGCGAATGATACAATAGATTCCCGCCAGTTTGTATATGTCGGCCGCACAACGCCGCAACTATCAGGTGGTTTTTCTGCAGCAGTTAGTTACAAAGGATTTAGTTTATATGCGCAATTCGATTTTGCCTTAGGATTTGTAATACTTAACAATGAAAAGCTTAGAGGTTTAAGCCAGGTGCAGGGTTCTCAAAATTCAACTGTTGATGTTTTAAATACCTGGGCACCGGATAATCCTAACGGTACTTTGCCCAGGTTTTATTGGGCAAACCAGGGAAGAAATTATGCCACAGACGCTTCAGGAAATAATCCATCGGCTAATTTTTGGGAGAATGGAAATTATTTAATGGCAAGAGAAGTTACACTGAGTTATGACATAACACAAAGTTTATTAAAGGAATCATTTCACAATAAGATAAAAGGAGCGCGTTTATACCTTACCGGTAATAATCTTGCCTACTTCACCAAATACAGTGGAAACTTTCCGGAAATAGGAGGAGTAGATAACGGTAAATTCCCGCTTCCCAGAAGGCTTACTTTAGGTGTAAATCTTAGTCTTTAACTCAGTTAATTCAAAAAACATCAAACAATTCTTAGAATGAAAACATATAAATCAATCATAAGTTTATTGCTCGGGCTGGTTTTATTTTCCGGTATTATTTCGTGCAAAAAACAACTGGAAGAAGCGGTGCCGCAGGATGTTTTATCTGCTGCTGACCTCTCTAATCCCAACGCCCTTGTTACTTTGTATACCGGGATCTACGCTCAGCTAAGGACCTATAATTCCACCTTATTTGTTTTAGGGGAGATGCGTTCTGAAATATGGACAGATGGCTTATTTACAGAATCTCTTGACGGTGGATATCAGCAAATGTATGATCAGAATATCAATGCTTTAAGTGTACCCTATACTAATTGGGGCAACTTCTACAGCTTAATATACCAGGTGAATAATGCAATTGAATATTTTACAGCTACTACAGTTTTACCTGCCACTACAAAGAACCAGTATTTGGCAGAAATGTATGGCATAAGGGCTTATATATATTATACCATGGCAAAAACATGGGGAAGCGTTCCTTTAATTACTAAAACTTTATCAACGATCAGCAGTACGGCTCAAACTTACTCATCTCGTACACCGGTTGATTCTGTTTTTATGCAGATAAAGAGCGATATTGATCAATCGCTTACTTTATTCAATGGCAACTATTCTTTCCCTGGCGGCAAAAGGGTTTATTGGAACGGAGTTGCCTCATTGATCTTAAAAGCAGATGTTTATTTATGGACGGGTACTATATTGGGAGGCGGCACTACTGATCTCACAACTGCTCAATCCACTTTACAACAAATAGAAAATATGGCCGGTCCTACTTTAGACCTGGACGCCAAATATGCAGATATTTTTGATCCCACTAAAAAAGCCAATAACCCTGAAATTATTTTTGCACTCAATTACGAATTAAGCCAGGCGCAGAATAACGTGTTCTCTGAGTTTTTGGTAAACTCTATCCAGGCTACAACATTAACTTTTGAACAATCCAGTGACCCTACCAAAGTGGTTTCTTATGTGTATCCATATGTTAGTGGTTCCAACAGGGTAGGAATGAACCAGGATATGATCACTAAATTAACAACCGGTCCTACTGATCAGAGAATTCAGGGTACCTTCAACGTAATGTATAGTACCTCGGCGCCTTACGCTGTAAGAGGTGTCCTTTTGAAAAAGTTTGCCGGCGTTCCTTCCGGAACTAACCAGGTTTATACAAATGATTTTCCAATTTATCGTTATGCAGATGTGTTGTTATTAATGGCAGAAGCTAAATCTAAATTAGGCCAGGATCCTTCATCGGAGGTAGACAGTTTAAGAGCAAGAGCTTACGGACCGACTTATACTCCATATGTAACTGGTAGTATCAATGATAACATACGCGCAACGTTAGAAGAACAATTACGAGAAGAAATTGGCGAAGGAAAACGTTGGTGGGCTCTAAGAAGATGTGGTGATCAATGGGTTTATAATTATGTAAATCCTGCTTACTTATCTCAGGCAACCGTTACCTCCGGAAAAGGGCCAACTTTAGAATTGCCCATTTCTACAGGCATGCTAAATCTCGATCCTTTATATACCCAAACACCCGGTTACTAATTGATATTTTTTTCATAATCAACAAGCAGTTAACAACGGGGGATGTTCTCATCCCCTGATTATTAAAAAAAAATCAATTAAAAAATTTGAAGTACTTATATTTTTAAAGCCGGTTGACAAGTTGAATAAGGGGGCGATGGATTAATTTATTATTCTTTATCATTAATTTCTTTCTTTGAGAGGTAATAATTTTTTAGAATGAATTTGGAATCAAAAAATAAAATACGATCGAAAATATATTTTCTGTTTCTTATATGGATAATGTTGAGTTGTTTTAATGCAAAAGCGCAACATCCTGCTCTCATTCCTTTACCTCAGTCTGTTCAATGGAATAAAGAAATTGTTCCTTTAAATCAGTTTAAAACTATTTTTATTGATGACCCTTCATTAAAAAAGTTGGCTGGATATCTCCAAATTATAATAAACCAGGCAGGTGGAAAATCAACCATTCTTTCGAAAGAAAATAGTGCAGCTTCACCATCAATTGAATTGAAACTTGGAAAGGTAGAATCGCCTACACTTGCAGCGGAAGCGTATCAATTAAATATTTCTAAAAATAAAATAATACTTACTGCTAATACTTCGCATGGGATTTTCAATGGTGTACAAACACTAAGGCAGCTAATACAAAACGGGAAAATTTATTCTTGTTTAATCCACGATTGGCCTGCATTTACGTGGCGCGGTTACATGGTAGATGTAGGAAGAAATTATCAATCTGTAAAATTATTAGAGCAGCAGATTGACATTATGTCTAAATACAAATTGAATGTTTTTCATTTTCATCCAACGGAAGATATTGCCTGGAGAATAGCGATAAAAAGATATCCTCAACTCACTTTGCCACAAAATATGATCCGTAATAAAGGACAATATTACAGTGAAGAAGACATAAAGGATTTGATAAAATATTGCCATGATCGATTCATTACTTTCGTTCCAGAAATAGATATGCCGGGCCACAGCGCTGCTTTTACGCGAACTTTTGGAGTGAATATGCAAAGTGAAAAAGGTCTTTCTATTCTTAAAAATATAATTACTGAATTTGACAGTACGTACCAGGTTCCCTATCTGCACATAGGCGCGGATGAAGTAAAAATTACCAATAAAGATTTTATTCCTGAGATGACTGATTTAATTCATCAGCAGGGAAAACAAACTATAGGATGGCATCCCGGTGGAAATTATGATGATGCAACTATCCGACAGATGTGGGGTAGCAAAGAAATGGACAATCCGAATGCACGATACATTGATTCCCGCAGCTTATACATGAATCATATGGATCCTCTGGAAAGTGTAGTCAGTATTTTTGAAAGACAGTTGTGTGATACTACGGAGGGCACAGCACACAAGTTCGGAGGTGAAATTTGTTTATGGAATGATCGCCGTGTTGCCAATGAAAACGACTTACTAAGCATGAATCCTGTTTATCCTTCGATGCTTGCTTTTGCAGAAAGATCCTGGCGTGGAGGCGGTTTCCCGGGTGTTGTGGTAAATATTGGAGAAGCAAATTCAGAGAGAGCTGATGCTTTCGAAGAATTTGAAAACAGGTTGATCAATCACAAGAATGAATACTTTAAAAATCTTCCGTTTCCTTATGTTCGCCAAAGTGATATTCAATGGAAATTTTTCGGTCCATTTGAAAACAACGGAAATCTTTCAACTGAATTCTGGCCTGAAGAAAAAAACATTTCGATTATAGATTCTTCTGAAGTTGCAACTGTCAGCGGGGGTACGATTTACATGCGTCATTGGTGGTATCCTACGTTGACATCCTGGTTAACCGATCCAAAAGAAAATACTACCTGGTATGCATATACGAAAATTTGGAAGAATAAAGATACAACCGGATTTATGTGGATAGGTTTTGATGATCTTTCCCGCTCGCCTGCAACAGATGATCCACCGATAGGCGAATGGGACCAAAAGCAAAGCGAGATTTGGTTAAATGCGAAATTGATCGCTCCGCCAAAGTGGAAGGATGGAGGTGAAAAAGGCAATTCAGAAGTGCCGTTAGTAGATGAGGGATATTCTTACCGGCCACCGACGAAAGTTCATTTCAAAAAAGGATGGAATCTCGTGATGGTGAAATTACCTGTTAAAAGTTTCCAGGGAAAAGACTGGCAAAACCCGGTAAAATGGATGTTTACAGCAGTTCCCGTTCATAAAGGAAAAGGTATAAATTGGGATGCTGACGAAATGAGAAATAAATAGATTTGGAAGTATGATAAAAAACTTAAATGATCAAAGCAGTTAGGAGCGTGTCCCTCTCCGGGAGGAGAGGGGTTGGGGTGAGGCCATGTGTATGAAGGCCAATAGTAAACAAAGAAATAAACAGAATTCTTAATTTACAATTCAAAGTTGAAATAATAATAAAATGAAAATACAACATCTACAAGGTTTAATAGCAGCCCCTTTTACCCCAATGAATAAAGAGGGTAAGCTTAATCTGTCGTTAATCCCCGATTATTACCAATTTTTAAAGAGAAATAAAAACACCGGTGCATTTATCTGTGGCTCAACCGGCGAGGGCGTTTCAATGACCACAGATGAAAAAAAATCAGTGATAAAAGCATGGGCAGAAGTAACAAAAGAGGATAAGGATTTTAAAGTCATGGCGCTTGTTGGTGGCACGAGTATAGAAGATTGCAAGGAAATTGCCAGGTATTCTCAACAATGCGGATTGTATGGAGTTTCGTTCACTGCACCCTTTTATTTTAAACCTGCTAATGTTTCCATGCTTGCTGCATGTTGCAAAGAAATTGCAGATGCGGTTCCCGATATGCCATTTTATTATTACCACATTCCTGTATTGACGGGAGTGGGTTTTCCTATGATCGACTTGTTAAAAAATGTGACAGGAAAGATATCCAACTTTGCGGGAATCAAATATACCCACGAAGATTTTATGGATTTTCTTTCCTGCCTGCATTTTGAAAATGGTAAATATGATATGCTTTGGGGACGTGACGAAAACATGCTTACAGCTTTGGCTGTAGGAGCCAAAGGAGCTGTGGGAAGTACTTTTAACTATGCTGCCCCGCTTTATTATGCGTTGATGGATGCTTTCAATAAAAATGACCTGAAAAAAGCCCAGGCATTACAACAGCAATCGATTGATATGATAACATTATTGGGAAAGTATGGTGGCAT
>JBDTJV010000071.1:0-3939 GCA_039935675.1 Ginsengibacter sp.
ATTTAATTTCTGCGTCCAGGTTTTCAATCTCATTTTCTTTGAAATTGGCTTCATTTAGTTCATCAAACAAAAACTGTTTATAATCAGATTCTTTATTGGCAGCGAGTTGCGCGGCTTTTAAATTTTCTAGTTCATGTAATGCTGAGCGATATTTTTTATAAATTGCCTGGTACTGTTCTATGATCTTTGCATTGCCTGCAATTGCATCAATTACTTCCCGTTGAAAATCATTATTATTTAATTCCAGTGTATCAAATTGCTGATGAAGATCTACGATCAGCGATGACAATTGCTTCAATTGAGAAAGCGTAACCGGTGTATCATTGATAAAGGCCCTGGATTTTCCATTAGCTGAAATCTCGCGCCTTATTAACATTTCAGCTTCGCAATCCAAATCATTTTTTTGCAAAAAATCCTTCACCGCGGGATAGCTGGTTTTGAAAGTTCCTTCTATGAAACATTTCTTTTCTTTGTTTTGCAAAGCAGAAGTATCTGCTCTTTCCCCAAGTATTAAACTGAGCGCACCCATCAGGATACTTTTTCCTGCACCGGTTTCCCCGGTAATAATATTCAGGTGATCAGAAAAGTTGACTTCCAGGAAATCAATAATAGCGTAATTATGGATGTATAATTTTTGCAGCATAAAAAAAGCAAATTACAATATTATGTGGGTTTAATTATTGGAAAAGGTTATTTTTTCCTGAAAGATTTAAGAGGAGCATCTTAAAGAAGATTTCAAATGTATCAAAAAGCAATTGAAATTTTATTCAATGACTTTTTACTACAAAATTTAAAATTGTCTACAATAAAAAAAGCGCCTGAGAAGGCGCTTCATGTATAATTTTTGAAAGAATATTTATTTAACTTCTACTGTGCTTTCCAAGTCATCGTCTACCAAAATACGGCCGCAGTTTTCACAAACAATTATTTTCTTCCTTTGTTTGATCTCACTTTGTTTCTGAGGTGGAATAGCATTAAAACATCCGCCGCATGAATCTCTTTCAACAGGCACAACAGCCAGGCCGTTGCGGTAATTATTCCTGATCCTGTCATAGCTTGTGAGCAATCTTTCGTCAACGCTTGATCTTGCAGCTTCCTGTAATTTTTTGTAATGTTTTTCTTCTTTATCAGTTTCTTCTACAATTTTTTCAAGCTCGCTCTTTTTTCCTTTAAGGTTATTTTCCTTTACTGATATTCCTTTTTTTGCTAATTCAAGTTGCTTTGCTTTTTCAGAAAGATCTTCGGTAGCGTCTTTGATATGTTTTTCGGCCAGCTTAACTTCGAGTGTCTGCATTTCAATTTCTTTATTGACTGCTTCAAACTCGCGGTTATTTTTTACATTATCACTTTGCTTCTCATATTTTTTTACGAGCTCCTGTGAATCTTTAATTACTGTTTTTTTATCTTCAATAAATTGCTGCATGCCGTTCATTTCTTCCTCGATACGGTTTTGGCGTGCATTCAATCCTGCAATTTCATCCTCAAGGTCACTTACTTCAATCGGCAATTCGCCTTTCAAAATTTCAATACCATCAAGTTTGCTATCTACTTTTTGCAGCTTTATCAGTGATGATAATTTTTCTTCTACAGAGTATTCTTTAACCTGTGCCATATATGATTTGATAATTTTAATATTTCAACGAAAATATTTACTTCCTATTATGTAAAATAATTTACAGGATTAGTATTTATTTCGGTTTTTAGGACGGCGAAGTTACGAAATTTTTTCTGCAAAAATTCAGTTAATAGTTCAATTGTAAACTGTTCACTTTCAAAATGACCGATATCAGCCAACAACAGTTTGCTGTCTGCATCAAAAAATTCATGGTATTTAACATCTCCGGTGATAAAAACCTGCGCGCCGGCTGCAATCGCATTTGGCAAAAGGAAAATGCCAGCACCTCCGCAAACTGAAATTTTTGTAATTTGTTTATTTAAAAAAGCTGTGTGTTTGATCACTGAAAGTTGGAATTTTTCTTTTAAAAGCTCCATTAGCTCATTTTCTGATAAAGGTTCCGGTAATTCACCTATTAATCCACTTCCGATATCATCTCTCACATTTTCAAGTGGCTGAATGTAATATGCGACTTCTTCGTAAGGATGAGCCTCTTTAAGTGCAAGGACTAACTTGTTTTGAATAAACGAGGGAAATATCACTTCAATTTTTATTTCTTCTTCATGATGTAATTCGCCCTGTTTTCCCACAAAAGGTTGGCTTCCTTCGCCTGCCCGGAAAGTGCCTTCACCGTTTACATTGAAACTACATTCATCATATTTCCCAATAGCGCCTGCGCCAGCTTTGAACAAAGCATCCCTAACTTCGGAAGCATTTTTTACCGGCGAAAAGGTAACTAGTTTTTGAAGAGTATCCTTTTTCGGCAAAAGAACTCTACAATTTTGTAGTTGTAATTTTTCCGCAATTTTTGAATTTACACCGTCTAAAACATTATCCAGGTTTGTGTGGATTGCATAAATAGCCAAATCATGTTTTATAGCAAAAATCACTGCCCGCTCCACATAATTTTTGCCATTCAATCTTTTGATTCCTCTGAAAATAATCGGGTGATGAGCAACGATCAGGTTACAATTTTTGCGGATCGCTTCTTCCAGCACCAGTTCAGTTATATCTAAAGTGGTGAGTATTCCTGTGCAGGTGTTTTCCTGGTTTCCTACGATTAAACCTGCATTATCATAACTTTCCTGTAATTCAGGTGGAGCAATGCTTTCAAGGAAAAGTGCGATATCCTTTATTTTCATTCCTGTCATTTTTTCTATTCTATTTTATAGTAAACGAACAAATTTATCAAATTCCTGTTTTAACAATTGTATGGTGTTTACCACTGATGATTGAGGTAACCCGATAAAGATCGCTGGCAATTTTATAAATAAATTCAAACTGTTCTTTAAATGGCTCTTCACCGACCAGGCTTTTAGTTTTAATAAAATTTTTATTGGTTAACACTTTTTCTTCTGATTGATGAGGATTTTTTAAGATCAACAGGCTTTTGTTAAGCATTTCAATCGAGGATTTTACCGGAAGAAATAAATTGGTAGAAGATCCTTCCTTATCACGCATCATTTCAGCGGTAAGGCTTGCAATATTTGACGAAAGAATATTATTTAAAACCACAAATTCAAAAATATGATTTTTGTGTTGTTGCTTACTTTTTGGCTCACTCAGCATGCGATGTAAAGCGGAAGTAAGATTGGCAGTGGTTACAAATAATTCCTTACGTACCATATTATAATCAAGCGTAGGAACTTTATTTCCTTTGAGCAATTCATTTAGTTTTTGAAGGTAATTCCTGTTTGCTTTTAAAACTGCTGCCATATATGTTTTTAACTGCCCGGACTCCCATTCTGGAAATAAAAAATAACTACCCAATGCTGACAATGCAGAGCCTATAGCAGTGTCCATTAATCTTTCGCTCGCTACATTCAAAGCGCCAAGCCCAAGGAAATGAAATAATATTAATACGTAGGGTGTTAGAAATATGACCATGACGATATAATTGGACGTTTTAAATGTATAAGTGCCCACCATACAAAATACCAGCAAGGCAAATAATACGTCTTTGTCATGAATGAAAAAAAGGAGCAATAATCCAATAATACCGCCGCCGATCGTTCCCAATAGCCTGTCCGCATTTTTTTGTTTCGTAAGACTAAATGCCGGCTTCATGATAATGATGATCGTCATTACAATCCAATAGCTATGATGCCCATGCAAAAACAATTTAGAAATAATAAAGCCCGAGATACAAGTAATAGCTACTCTGAGCGCATGCCGGAAGGAGGAAGATTCAAAAGTGAGATTGTTTTTAAAAACTTCCCAGTTTATTTTTGAATGACTGACAAAGCGCGCATATTCCTTATCAGTTCTTATTTTACCCTTGCCGGGAGCAGTGCGGTTAAAATACTTTAAAATATCATCCACTT
>JBDTJV010000072.1:0-6989 GCA_039935675.1 Ginsengibacter sp.
TCATTTTCTGAAAGCATATTTTTCCATATTTTGGAATACGGCGTAAAAATCGTGTACGGAGTATCATCCGGTTTCATAACTTCAGATCTTTCAAAGATGACCTGGTCTTTGTAGGAATGAAAATCGATTTGATGCTCATCAGCAAATTTTTTTATTTCCTCATCACGACTGATGGAGTATGGTTCATAATCATGGTTAACGAATATTTCTTTGATTTCATATTGAGAATGGATCTTTTTAAAAGCCCTCATGGGTGTATCGTAAAGAACTAAAAGTGAACTTTTATGTTCGTGGACAATACTTTGAATTTCCTGGAGAGATTCGTAAATAAAAGCTACCCTTCTATCGGTTTTATTTTCAAGAAGATCTAGGATATTTTTGTCAAAAATAAAAATCAGCAAAACAGGATGGCCACTTTTAAGCGCATGATAAAGTGCTGTATTGTCCTCTAATCTTAAATCACGCCGCAACCAGCAAATACTTATTTCTTGTCGTTCCATAATTGTTTTTTGATTCGATAAATTTTTGGCAACGACATGGCTTACATATTTCCCATCGATCTTCCTTTGCGGGTTTTTAAACTACTTAAACTAATAAAGAGGAAGATAATCGCGGCTGCGATATAAGAAACATACATGATCGATGACGCTTCATTTTGGTTGGCAACTGCGATAGCAATTAAAGCCCATATTCCGACCAGCGCATATTCCCGCAAATTTCTTTTTAAGATCATTACAACATTGATCAAACAGGCGATTATAATCATAATGATGGTCCATGATACTGAAGAAATGCCCCATCCATTCCAATTTATCTTAGTAAGCCACGCAGCAACGTCTGCAATGATCGCCACTGTTATCCAGCCACTATAAAAAGCAAATGGCCAAAAAATTAAAAGGTATTTTTTTAACGGATGAAAGTCCAGTTCCATCCTGGTATTTCTAATAATTTTCAATAGGGAAATTAAAAGTATCAACATCAGAATTACTGAAATGCCGGTCGCATCATATAGCCATGCAATGACCCAAAGTGAATTGGCAACGCAGGAAATGACGAACCACCAGCCAATTTCTTCCACAACATTTTCTCCATCCGATCCTGTTTTTTTGAAAAGACTTCTGCCGGTATAAATTACAAAGCCCAACAATCCTAAATAGATAATGCCCCATATCGCGAAAGCATAACTGGCCGGTGTAAAATAATTATGGTATTTATCGGAAACTGTTTTCATAGTGTTACCATTGAAAACACCTGTATTTGACAAATAATTCATTACGATAGTAGCAATAAGCGCTACGCCATTCGCTATTTGTAAAATTTTTTTCATGCGGCCATTTTTAATTCATTTTTTTTTGAAAATGCACTTTCGAGTAATTTGAAAAAGTAAAGATTTAAAACGATCATTTCAAAGCCATAAAAAATATCTTCGAAAGGAATAGTAAGTAATCTTATATGCAGGTTTTCTGAATTATTATATCTTACGACGGCTTCATCTAACCCTGTGCCGGTGAGGATTCCATTGACGATTAAAAAAGGGATGATGAGAATTGCATAAACAGATACTATCTTTCCGAACCAATCTATTTTTGCTATAAATTTTAAAAATAAACAAACAAGAGCTGTGCTGATAAATGTTACTGAAGTATACATTTTATCAAAAAAGATAAAACCTGTTATTAATAAAATCCCGGAGAGAACCAGGCAGAAAATATTTTCAGTTTTAGCGTGCCAGGAGAGATTATAAAATTTAGTGAGGCAATAATAAGTGAAAATGCAGGAGTAAGGAATGCAGATAAAAAATAAAATTTCTTCAATCGGTAAATTTAAAATATAAATCCCCGAAAGATAACGGGGATTAAAATTCCAAACGCCGAGTGAGGTAAAAATCGAATCCCAGATGATAAAAACTATCGCTACAATGATCGCTGCCGGAAAAAAGAATTTCCACTCTTTATAGAACCTGATCTTTGGATGAAAAGAGAATAGAAAGGGAACAAGAATAGTAAATATATCTACCAGCAGATAAAGCGATTTCATGTCTTGCTGGCTTTTAGATTCTTAAAATATTTAAAGGGAACCCAAAGCATTCCGAAGCACTCGCCATCTTCTTTGGTCAAATGTTTGTGATGCATTTTATGCGCTCTTCTTATAGCTTTTAAATACCTGCTGTTTGAATTGCGGAACATTTTAAATCTCTGGTGAATAAAAATATCATGCACCAGGAAATAACATAATCCGTATAATGTAATACCTAAGCCAATGTAGAATAAAAAGTTATAATCATTTAATTTTCCGAAAAGAAGCGCCAGGATTCCCGGAATTGCAAAGAGCAAAAAGAAAAAATCATTGTGCTCAATAAAGCCTTCCGTTTCTTTTTTGTGGTGATCTTTATGAAGCTTCCATAACAATCCATGCATAATATATTTATGCGCAATCCAGGCAACCCCTTCCATTCCAACGAAGGCGGCCATTACAATAAGTAAATTAATTAGTACTTGCATTTTCTATAAATAATTTTTTTAATACTTTTTCACGGTATTTAAAAATATTTTCAATTTTTTTTCTTACCAGGAGAGTATGCGCAATTTCCCCTAATATTCCAAAAGGTAACTCATATTTAACCTGGTCTTTCATTAAAACACCATTTTCTTTCTCAATAAAAGTATGGGTGTGTTCCCATATTTTATATGGCCCCTTTAATTCCTTGTCAGTAAACAGGTACGGCTTATCTACTTTGCAAATTTCCGTTTTCCAATAAACAGGAATTCCCAATAATGGCTTTAATTTATATTCAATAAGCATGCCTTCGTATATTTCTGCATCATCGAATTTCGTTAAAATATTAAACTGCATCTCTGGAGGAGTAATAATCGCCAGGTTTTTTGCCGATGAGAAAAAATCCCAGGCCTTTTGTATACTGATAGGGAGAAATTGTTCCGCATTATAATAGTAAACAGCCATTAAAATTTAGTTTTAAAGTGCTTTATAACATCCGGCAAACAAATTTTCAGCCAGCCTGAAAATTTTTCCGGGTTTAAGGAAATCTCGTTGGTTAATTTTTCAAGGCTAATGTATTTCCAATCCTTTACTTCGCCTGGATTAGGAACCGGCAAATCGTCGCATTGGCCAAAATAAACATGATCCCATTCATGCTCCGTCAGGCCATTTTCCAAAGGAATTTTATAAATGAACCGAAAAGCAAAATAAGTATTACATTTTAAACCCATTTCTTCCTCTAATCTCCTTTTAACAGTATCCGTAATTCTCTCACCATTAACGGGATGACTGCAACAGGTATTGCTCCATAAAAGCGAAGAATGATATTTTTCATCTGCTCTTTGTTGCAGTAGTAATTCGTCATTTGAATTAAAAATAAAGACGGAAAACGCACGATGAAGTAATCCTCTTTGATGTACAGTAAGTTTATCCATAGTGCCGGTTTGATCATCCTCTTCATTCACTAAAATCAATTGGTCTTGCATAAAATTTATTTTTTACTTCTCCGGGATAGGTTTAATATAATTGTTGCTTTTCTTTACTGGTCAAATATTTAGATTGCATCAAAACGGGTAGCATAAAACTTTTTAGATTCTCATCTTTTATCCTGGGAAAAGAGCTAACAATAAAATTTTTATCGCTTTCAATATGGTTACTATAACCTAAAAAAGAAGGCATATTTGTTTGAGCTGCAAATCTCAGGAATCTTAATTCAATATTATTATTATCGGTTGCAATGGCCTTCTCAAGCATTTCTTTTCCTTTCTTAAAATAGGTCATTTTAGTAAAAGGATTAAAAACGTGTTTAGCCATTAACATGGTGCCACTGGCCTCATATCCTAATAATACAGGATTAGTATTGAAGCCAGTCGAAATATCAATTAATTTTTGACAGCAATTTTCACTGCCCGCAGCCAGGTGATACAAATTCCTTACCTCATTCATGTCTATTCTACCTATTTTAAAAGACGTCAACGCGCATAGAGAAAATATAATGATCCAATTTGTCATACCCAATTCATTTTATGAATAACAAGGCTGTTCAGCATTAATCCTATTTTTTTACTATTATTAATTCTCACTCTTTCGGCCATGATACGATGGGCAGGTAACTTTTTTATTTTATTGAATAGAGATTTGTAATAAACATAAGCAAGATAAACCCCTCCTTTGGATGATGATGGTAATTTTTTAATTCCTTCCAATGCTATCTTAAAATCTTTTTCAATGTCTGCTTCTATTTCTCTTTTTTCATCCGCGGTAAACTGGTTCATATTTACATTTGGGAAATAAATCCTTCCGAGAACCTGGTAGTCATCTTTGAGGTCACGTAAAAAATTTACTTTCTGAAAAGCTGCTCCCAGCTTCATAGCAAAAGGTCTTAATTCTTCATACATCTCATCATTTCCTTCAGTGAAAACATGCAAACACATGAGACCAACTACTTCTGCAGATCCAAAAATATATTGTTCATAAATTTCGTGATCATACTGTAGTTTTTCCAGGTCCATTTCCATACTTTTTAAAAATGCTTCGACCAGTTCAGGATTAATTTTATACTGGTGTAATGCCTTCTGAAAAGAATTTAATATAGGATTGAGAGAAATTTTATTTTCAATAGATTCATAGGTTTCCTCTTTGAATTTTTGAAGAAGACGTCGCTGATCATATCCCTCGAAACTGTCAACAATTTCATCTGCAAGGCGCACAAATCCATAAATGGAATAGATAGAATCACGCAGCCTTTCGCTCAAAAAATAAATGCCCAATGAAAAACTGGTGCTGTAAGTTTGTGTCGTTTTTTTGCTAATCTCTATCGACAGGTTATCAAATAGCTGTTTCATGCTTTTTATTTTTAAAATATTTATGCAATTGTTGTGCTGCAATTTTACCCGAAATTAAAGATGGCGGAACTCCCGGTCCGGGAACCGTAAGTTGACCGGTGTAAAAAAGATTACTGATCTTTTTGTTCTTTATTTTAGGTTTTAGGTTTGCTGTTTGTTGTAAGGTATTAGCGAGCCCATATGCATTTCCTTTGAACGAGTGATAATCCGATTTAAAATCATTTACACAATAGCTTTTTTTGTAATCGATATTTGGCAAAATTGACTCTCCTATATGTTTTTCAAACCGGTCGATCATGATAGAAAAATAACGCTCCCTTAATTCGTCATTATCTTCCAGGTCTGGCGCAATGGGCATCAAAAGAAATAAATTTTCATGCCCCCGGGGTGCAACTGTTGTATCTGTTTGTGATGGGCAACATGCATAAAATAAAGGCCTGGAAGGCCATTGGGGATTTTTGTAAATTTCTTTTGAATGCATCTCCAGGTCTTCTTCAAAGAACAAAGTATGGTGTTGAATGCTTTTAATTTTTTTATTTAACCCAATAAAAAATATTAAACAGGAAGGAGCCAGGATCTTTTTATTCCAATAATTCTCATCATAATTTCGAACTTCAGAATCCACCAAATCGCTTTCCACATGATGATAGTCTGCAGAGGCAATTACAGCGTCATAATAGAGTTCTTTTCCGTTTACGATAATGCCAGTCGTTTTTTTATTCGCGGTTTTAATATGTTGTACGGGGGAATTTAAGTGAAACGTAACAGACTGCTTTTTAGCCAATTCAGCCATTGCTTCAATTACTTTTCCAAACCCTCCCTCGGGGTACCAGGTTCCCAATTTTAATCCGGCATAATTCATGAGGCTGTACATCGCGGGTGTCTCAGCGGGCATGGCTCCCAGGAAAAGTACCGGAAACTCCATTAAAGCTATCAAATGCGGATGTGAAAAATATTTTCTGACATGTTTGCTGAAAGAAGATAATATTTCCAATTTTATTCCGCCGGTGATAATGTCAAAGTCCATAAACTCAAATAGAGATAGCCCCGGTTTATAAACCAGTTTCTTCATGCCTACATCGTACTTGAATTTGGCATCCTGCATGAACTTTACCAGCTTTTCTTTACTGCCGGTTTCAATCGATTCGAAAAGTTCACATAACTTCTCAAAACCAGATGGAATCTGCATTTTCTGTTGACCAGGAAAAACGATCTCAAAAGAGGGATCCAATAATTTAAGTGAATAAAAATCTGAAACCTGGTATCCAAAATCACTAAAAAATCTTTCGAAAACATCGGGCATCCAATACCAGCTTGGTCCCATGTCAAAAACATAACCCTGGTCAGTTATTAATTGTCGCGCTCTTCCACCAATAGAATCATTTTTCTCAAACACATCTACTACGTATCCTTCCCTAGAAAGATAGCAGGCTGCGCTCAATCCTGAAAATCCTGATCCTATGATAGCAATACGTTGCATAATTTTATCTAAATATCTTGTTTTTTGATCAAACAATTACTTTTCGGCTTTTTCAAGATCTTCCAATGTTTTTAGCCAATTCACTTGCCTTTTTAGATCAATTGTACTAATCAATTTTTCATTTCCTGAAATATAAATATTCGTGTGCTTACAATTCTTACTTAGATCGGATAAATACGCGTCAACATCTTCTTTGAAATTATTATGAACAAAAAACAGAAGAAGAGCGTCTGGCTTAATAATTTTAGACGCCAAAAAAAGAGTATTAACAGGAACATTCGCACCGAGATAATATACTTTTTCACCTCTGAGCCTTAAGAGATATTGGGCCATGAGTAATCCAATTTCATGATGTTCATCTTCCGGCAGGAACAATATCCATTTCTTTGCATTTTCTTTTGGAAGTGCAAGAGAATCAGTTACTGTTAAAAGTTTTTGGCGAATCATATTACTTATGAAATGTTCGTGAGCGGTTGGTAATTGGTCAGTTCTCCACATTAATCCCATCCGGTTTAATGCCGGGTAAATGATCGTTTTATACGTCTCAGCCATACCATACCTCAAAAAACAGTGAGAAAGTATTTTTTGAAAAGAAGGTTCGTTGAATTCTATACCGGCAGCTATTAGCTGAGAAATGAAAAGCTCCTGGCTATTATTTTTATTTTCCG
>JBDTJV010000073.1:0-2819 GCA_039935675.1 Ginsengibacter sp.
ATTAAATTATTTTTTCTATGCTTAAAATCAGATCTCTGTTTCTATTTTCCTTTGTTTTCATCAGCTCATTTTCGTTTGCTCAAAGCGAAAAATCGGTCTATGATCACCACGATCTCTTTTCACCAAATTTTTATCCTTCTTCTGTAAATGAATACAGGGCGGCAGACGGAGCGCCCGGCCCTAAATACTGGACCAATAAAGCGAGCTATAAGATCATTGCGTCCCTGGATACCACTAAAGATGCTATCAAGGGAAGTGTGACTATTTCTTACACTAATAATAGTCCACAAGCTTTACCTTTTATTTGGCTATACCTGGACCAGAATCTTTTCAGGCTAGATTCCCGCGGACAAGCCAAAGCTCCGGCCAACAGGAAAAGCCGCTACACCAATGTAGGCAATACATTTGAAGGTGGTTTTAATATCTCGTCAGTAAAACTTTTGTCCTCTGCAAAAGGTAAAAGTTCCTCTTCAAATGTGTTTAACTTAGTTTCTGATACAAGAATGCAGATCCGATTTCCTGAATCCCTTGTCCATGGTGCAACTGCAGAAATTAAAATAGATTATTCCTATAATATTCCGGCAGATGGAAGCGATCGTACCGGCGTTTTGAAGACTGAAAACGGAAAAATTTATGCAATAGCACAATGGTACCCTCGTATGTGTGTATTCGATGATATTGAAGGATGGAACACTTTGCCTTATCTCGGCGCTGGCGAGTTTTATCTCGATTATGGAGATTTTGATTATTCAATAACCGCGCCGGGAAATATGATCGTTGTTGGTTCTGGTGATCTTCAAAATCCAAAAGAAGTACTTACTTCTACAGAAATCAAAAGACTGGATGAAGCAAGAAAAAGTGATAAAACTGTAATGATCCGCAGTGCCGATGAGGTAACCAATCCTGCTTCAAGGCCACAAAAAGGAAATATTACCTGGCATTTTAAAATGAAAAATTCAAGAGATGTTTCCTGGGCTGCTTCCAAAGCTTTTATCTGGGATGCCGCACGAATTAATTTCCCTTCTGGAAGAAAAGGACTCGCACAAAGTGTTTACCCTGTTGAAGCAAATGGAAATAATGCGTGGGAAAGATCAACAGAATACGTGAAAGGTGCGCTGGAAGGATATTCTAAAAGATGGTTTGAATTTCCGTATGACAATGCGACCAACGTAGCCTGCAATATTAATGGAATGGAATATCCAGGAATCGTGTTTTGTAATTCAAAATCAAAAGGCGGCAGGCTTTGGGGCGTTACTGACCATGAATTCGGCCACACCTGGTTCCCCATGGTTGTAGGAAGCAATGAAAGAAAGTATGGCTGGATGGACGAAGGATTCAATACTTTCATCAATGGAATTTCAACCCAGGATTTTAATAATGGTGAGTATGTAAATAAAAGGCCAAATAACGGCAGTATGTATTCCCGTATCTATGGACCAAATAGCGAAACCGTTATGAGCGAGCCGGATGCATTACAGGAAGCAAATATCGGCGTGGCGCTATATTATAAACCAGGCTATGCACTTGATCTTTTGAGAAATAATATTATTGGGCTTGAAAGATTTGATTATGCTTTTCAAAATTATGTAAAAAGGTGGGCTTATAAACATCCGACTCCATGGGACTTTTTCAGAACTATGGAGAATGTAACCGGAGAAGATCTTGAATGGTTTTGGAAAGGAATGTTTATTTACAATTACAAACTGGACCAGGCCATCACCGATGTAAAGTATGTAGATGATGATGCCTCAAAAGGTGCTTTGGTAACTATAGTAAACCTTGATAAAATGGCAATGCCTATTATCCTTCAATACCAGACAGAAAGCGGACAGTCAGATACTTTAAAAATTCCGGTGGAAGTTTGGCAAAATGGAAATACCTGGATTCAGAAAATTGATTCAAAGGAAAAATTGAAATCAGTAACTATTGATCCGGAACATGTTTACCCGGATGTAAATCCAGATAATAATACATGGAATGCTACTAAGCCATAAATAGGAAATAAACTTTCTTAAAGCCGGTACAAGTAAAATGTACCGGCTTTTTTGTAAACACAACTAATATAAAATGCTGTATTTTCCCTGTTCTACCACCTGTCTATTTTTGAAAGCTCTGAATGCCATTTCGAACCAAAATAGAAATATGAAATATTTATTTGTTTACTGTAAACGTCTTGCAGAGATAAAATTAAAATCTAATCATCCAGTTGGTATCAGGGTTTTGACTAAAACTTAGTAATGCCTGTATCTTTATAATATGGTTATCCTTATCAATAGTGTAATGAGCAGCATAAGGAAATTTTTTAACTACAGCAAAACGAACATCATCATATCTTATAGAATTATACGTGGAATTTAATTTGGCAGCTTTAATAGCAGTGAGTAAATTTCGCTTAAATCGGCTACCGAGTTCATTAGAAATTTTGTTGTAATATTAATAGCATTTTGAATTTCCTCTAATGCTTCCGGAGCATATTTAGCACTAAATCGAGGCATTACATTTCATTTATCAATTTCAAAGCCTCTGCTTCTTCAATGAGTAGTTCAGGGTTTCTATCATATTTTTTAATTCGCTGACCAACCAATTTCTTATGGGCTTCAGAAATATTATCAATGTACTGTTCCTGTTCTAATAAATAAATTAGTTCTATCTTATCTTTTACAGGCAATTGTTGAGCAAGTTTAAACACCTGTTCGCTACTAACTGACAAATTTATATTTGAAGTTTCAGGCATAATAATTTTATTGTAAATGTGATTCCAATTTATTTTTTCGACAAATCAAAAGGGATATAATAAAAGACTAAATAAGCAAATTTAG
>JBDTJV010000074.1:0-7527 GCA_039935675.1 Ginsengibacter sp.
AGTCGGTGCTATTATTTAGGTATTCCAAAATTTTGACTTTCCTGATTTTTGCCGGCCACCTTTATGAATATGTCATTCAGGGATG
This sequence comes from Ginsengibacter sp., assembly GCA_039935675.1. Classification (GTDB taxonomy): domain Bacteria; phylum Bacteroidota; class Bacteroidia; order Chitinophagales; family Chitinophagaceae; genus Ginsengibacter. Next base: position 86 of record JBDTJV010000074.1, read on the forward strand.
GTAATACTTCATTAAAAGAAACAATTTCTGCCTGTTGGTTTAAGAATTCCTGTAACACATTTGCTGGTTTGTTACCATCTTTAATTTTTACATTAAAGGAATTTTCTTTGGAATTAACAACGTCAAAAGAGCTACTGCTAAAACTTTGAGGCATTTTTTCAAATCCCACTTTAAAGATATTTTCTTTAAAATTATCTTTAACCTGCTTTACACTTCCATCTAATATTTTTTTGCCATTATTTACCAAAACAATATTGTTGCAGATTTCTTCTACCTGTTCCATCCGGTGTGTACTGAAAATAATCGTAGTTCCATTTTGGGCCAGTTTAAAAATTTCATCTTTGATCAAATTACTGTTAACCGGATCGAGGCCGCTGAAAGGTTCATCCAAAATCAGCAACTTAGGATCATGGAGTACTGTTGTTACAAACTGTAATTTTTGTCCCATCCCTTTACTTAGATCGCTCACCTTTTTATTCCACCAGCTTTCCATTTCAAATTTTACAAACCATTCTTTTATTTTTTTCATTGCATCGCGGCGACTCATTCCCTTCAGCATGGCGAGGTATAGTGCTTGCTCACCAATTTTCATTTTTTTATACAATCCACGTTCTTCCGGCATATAGCCAATCCTTTCAATATCATTAACGGCATTAAATTTTTTACCTTCAAAGAAAATCTCTCCACTGTCAGGATAAAATATGCCGGTGATCATTCTGAGCAGCGTAGTTTTTCCCGCACCATTAGGACCCAGCAAACCAAAAATACTTCCCTCGGGAATCGAAAAGCTGATATCGTCAACGGCTTTATGCGTAGCATAATATTTTTTTAGATTTTTTAATTCAAGTATAGCCATTACTGTATTTTAATATGAGATTTTGGTAAGGAAAAATCAAGCGACGAAGATATAAAACGAAAAGAAAGGTTACTAATCTTTTTATAAACGGTAATTGATTCCTGATTTTTAGCCATTGTTAAAGTAACCTGTAATTATAAATCGGGCTAATTGTTAGGGTGTAATATTATTTATCTTTATTTAAGGATTCGACAAAGAGAATTGCAATCATGGATCAAATGAGTTTTCTTTTCTCTTTTTCTTATCTTTCTGACTTTTAAAAAAAATAACTTGAAAGGTCTTTTGAAATTATTCATTTTAATCTGCTTTGGATCGGTTTTCTGTTCCTGCCAAAAAGAATTTTCTAATTCAGGAAATATCTTTGTTTTTGATCCGGATGCGCTACTTTTTATCAAGGCTGCCTCAGTAACAGACCAGGGACAAATGTTGGCAGTCAATAATTTGGTAATTCAGTTAAAACAAGACTCGTTATGGAATAAATTTTTAGCCATTTATCCGATGGTTGGAGGGACTGCGCAAACGACCAAATGGAACCTAAAAGACCCGCGGGATCTGGATGCGGCTTATCGAATCACCTGGAATGGCTCTCCTGGTTTTGATACCACGGGAGTGACCTGCACCAAAGAAACGGATTGGGGTGATACACATTTGACTGATAGTGTTCTTTCTTATAATAATTCAGCTATCTCTTTTTATTCAGGTACCGAAAATAAGATTGGGGGTTATGATATGGGATGCGGTAATCATTCCATTCCTTATAATATTATGGCCATCTATAGTGACTATTCAAATGATGTTGTGAATACCTGGTTTTTTCAATACGATGGTAATCAAAAATTGCCAACAAGTACGAGGGGTTTATTTATTAATTCATCCAAAAACGGGCAGGTTGTTTTTTATGATAATGAAGTTGCAGTGTCCAGTTTGGGATCAGCCACTGATGCTTATTCAAATATCTCAATTACGATAGGAAAAATTACAGATGACCCGAATATGGGTTTAAAAGAATGCCAATTGGCAACTATAGGTCAAGGCATGGTACCTGCGGATGCGGCCAATTTTTATAATATTGCCCACGCGTTTCAAACCGCGCTTGGAAGATGAAATCTAATAATATAAAAATTTGAATTGCCGTTGTCTTTAGCCTACTTCTAAAGTTTCACTCACTGCTTCTTCCGGCATTTGCGCATTTCTCATAGAAATGGCTCTTACGGCATTGTCCGCAAATTCCGTAAAGGCTCTTTTTGAAATGATGTCGTCGCCAATCATAACTGGAATTCCAATATCTCCACCTTCACGAATTGATTGTACCAAAGGAATTTCTCCTAAAAAAGTTATATCAAATTCACTGGCCAGGTTTTTTCCGCCTTCTTTGCCAAATATGTAATATTTATTATCAGGTAATTCGTCAGGGGAAAAATAGCTCATATTTTCAACAAGGCCGATTACCGGAACTTTAAGGCCTGCCTGGTTAAACATCATTATACCTTTCTTGGCATCTGCCAAGGCTACCAGTTGAGGAGTAGTTACTACGATCACCCCTGTTACAGGAACCGTCTGTACGATCGTCAGATGGATATCGCCCGTTCCCGGGGGCATATCAATTACCAGGTAATCCAGTTCGCCCCAATCAACATCAGAGACAAACTGACGGATCGCACTGCTGACCATTGGCCCACGCCAAACAACTGCTTGCTTTTCATCAACCAGTAAGCCAATACTCATTACTTTGATACCATACCTGGTGATTGGTACGATCTTTCCTTTACCGTCTACGTCCCTCATTTGCGGCCTTTCTCCACGAATGCCAAACATAATGTGCATGCTTGGTCCATAGATATCGGCATCCATTAGTCCAACTTTTGCTCCGCCTTCTGATAGCGCCAGTGCAAGGTTAGCGGCTACTGTACTTTTGCCCACACCACCTTTTCCGCTTACTACGGCAATAATATTTTTTACATCTTTTAAAATATCCTTTTTATCTGTTCGCAGGGAGGTTGTCCGGCTCGTAAAATTGATATGAACCTCCGCCTCTTCGCTTACCATCGAATAAATCGCTTTTAAACATCTTTCTTTTATAACCTCTTTTAAAGGACAGGCGGGAGTAGTGAGGATTACGGTGAAGGAAACTTTTTTACCATTGATGACAATATCCTTCACCATATTTAAGGTAACGAGGTCTTTCTTAAAATCCGGCTCTTCTACGGTGCTCAGAGCACCTAATATATCATTCTCGGTCATCGTTCAATTTTTTGTTAAAAACAAATCAGGGATGCAAATTTAAACATTGATATCCTTACTTTGTTTACCTAAACCGGAACTTTCTGGAAGAAAAATCCGAATTTTACATTAAGTTATGAAAAAAGCAGTCCTCTATTTTCTGTTCATCTTATTTGCGCTTCCCGTTTCAGTGAAAGCGCAATTTGAAAATTATAAGGATTCCGTCGTGCAATTATATGGTGTAGTTATGTCTGCTGATAGTTTGCAAGGGCTTCCAGGAGTGAGCATTGAAGTGAAAGGTCGTAACCAGGGAACCATTTCAAATGACCAGGGCGTTTTTTCAATTGTAGTTTTAAAGGGAGATCACATCGAATTTACAAGTGTTGGTTACAAGCCAAAACTCGTTACGATCCCAATGAACCTGGAAGGCAACCAGCAAAGTATGATTCAATTATTAGTTCAGGACACTGTTTATCTAGCGGCCACTATTATCAAAAAATACCCAACCCGAGAAGAATTTGCCCGTGATTTTGCCAATACCACGGTACCGGATGATCAACAGGAAATTGCCAGGCAAAATGTTTCTGAGGCTAACCTAAACGCACTGAGAAACGCTTATCCGATCAGCGGGCGCGAGGCAACTAATTATTACTTTAAACAAAACGAAAGAAAATACTATTCTGCCGGTCAGCTTCCTCCTCAAAATATTTTTAATCCTCTTGCCTGGGCAGAATTTATTAAAGCATGGAAAAGGGGAGATTTTAAAAACAAAGATAATTAGCAATAAGAATTTGCTTTATTTGTTGTTTTACTACGAAACTATCTTCACTTTCTTTTTATTTTACATTTGTGGCTCTTTAATGAAAAATCTTTATGGATATAAAAAATATCGCTGTAATTGGAGCAGGTACAATGGGAAATGGGATTGCCCATGTATTTGCTCAAAATAATTTTTTGGTAAATCTTGTTGATATTTCAAGGCCTCAACTTGATAAAGCGATAACCAGCATCAAAAATAACCTTAATAGGCAGGTGGCGAAGAATACGATATCAGAAGAAATAAAAAATAAAGCTATTTCTAATATTTCCATTTTTACTTCGGTGAAAGAGGGTGTGGAAAATAGTGATTTGGTAATAGAAGCAGCTACAGAAAATGAAAGTGTCAAATTAAAAATTTTCAAAGAGCTTGCTGTATTGGCAAATGAAAATGCCATTCTTGCTTCAAACACTTCTTCTATTTCCATTACTAAAATTGCATCTGCTACTAATAGGCCTTCCAAAGTTATCGGGATGCATTTTATGAATCCCGTTCCGGTAATGAAACTCGTTGAGATTATTAATGGTTATTCAACCGATAAAGAAGTCACAAAAACTATTATTGACCTTTCAAAAAAAATAGGAAAAGTTCCCTGCGAAGTGAATGATTATCCCGGTTTTGTGGCCAACCGGATTTTAATGCCAATGATCAACGAAGCCATTTATAGTTTATACGAAAATGTGGCTGGAGTTGAGGAAATCGATACAGTAATGAAACTCGGTATGGCGCACCCGATGGGACCATTGCAATTGGCCGATTTTATAGGGCTGGATGTTTGCCATTCTATTTTAAAAGTCCTTTATGATGGTTTTGGGAATCCGAAATATTCCCCTTGCCCATTACTTACCAACATGGTAAACGCCAATAAACTTGGGATAAAAACAGGCGAAGGATTTTATAAATATACGCCAGGAAGTAAAGATTTGGCAGTAAGTGAGCAGTTTAAATAATAATTTTTCTCATGCAACAAAATCCAAAAAATAGATGTCATTCTATTAGAAATGGGTTTGAAATATAAAAGTCTTTGGTATGAAAAAATTATTTTTTGTTTTTCTGATTATGGCGCTGTTTTTATCATGTAAGAAAAATCCAATCTGTACAAATGCTACCGTCACATTAAAAGCCCGCAGTTGCAGTGGCATTGGTGTAATAATTGGTAATAAAACGTATCCTACTGATGACCTGCCTGATAGTTTAGTTGTGGCAGGAAAAAGGCTTTGTATTGAATATTCTCTTTATGACGACCCGAGAATGTGCCAATGTTGTGGGGGAACTTATCTCCATATTATTAAACTAAATTAGAATTTTTATTTCGCCAACCTGTCCAGTAACGTGAATAAAATTTGCCTGTCACCATCAAAAAAATCTTGCTCACTTTCTATTTCTGTTTCTGTCTGAATAAGTTTTGCCTTTTTTAATTCGGCCCTTCCATTTTGAATCATTTTTTCCAGGCTTTCTTTTGTTGTTTCCAGGTGGAATTGAAGTCCTAATACGTTGTTTTGGTAAAGAAAGCCCTGGTTTTTACAGGCTTCAGAAGACGCAATACGAATGCTATTTTTGGGAAGATCAAAAGTATCTCCGTGCCAGTGAAATACCGTAATGGGATCTTTTAACCCGGAGAATAATTTATGTTTTCTTGCTTCACCAGTAAGTTCGATTGGAAACCAACCAATTTCTTTTTGTTCATTCTGATATACATTTGAGCCCAAAATTTGTGCTATCAATTGGGCACCAAGGCAAATGCCAATCACGGTTTTGTTTGCCTCAATGGCTTGGTTGATGTATTCTTTTTCAGTTGAAAGCCAACCATATTTCTTTTCATCATTTACTCCCATTGGTCCGCCCATAATAATGAGCCAATCTAATTTTTGTAAATCCGGGAAGTTCGAATTTTCATAGAAAAGAGTGCAACTAAGAGTATGTTCATTTTCATTGCACCAATGCTCAATATTTCCCAGTCCTTCAAACGGGACATGTTGAAAATAGTGAATTCTTAATTTTTTCATATTACAATTATATTTTTTCTAGAAAAACTCAGAAAAATCAGATTGATAAAATTACCAAATATTGGTAACTTCATTCAAAATTTAACCTTACAAAAAATGGGACACAATACTTCCGTATCGTTAGGGAATTACTTCGAAGAGTTTGTAGAAAACCGAATTTCAGAAGGACGCTACAAGAATGCAAGTGAAATTATTCGCGCCGGATTGCGGCTTTTGGAGGAAGATGAAAATAAAATTAAGGCTTTGAAAAATGCCATTCGTGAAGGGATTGATAGTGGGACTGCTGAAAATTTTAATCCCAAAAAGCATCTTGAATTGCTAAAAGCCAACAAGAAAAAGAATGGCTGATTATTTTCTTACCAATAAAGCCGTTGAAGATTTATCTGAGATTTGGCTTTATACTTTTGATGAATGGTCTGAACGACAAGCCGATAAATATTATAAACTTCTGATTGGGTTTTGTAAAAAGATTTCTGAAACTCCAGGCATTGGAAAAAATTATAAAGAAATTGACCGGGATATTTTTGGATATAAAGCAAGTCAACATATCATTTTTTATAGAATTGTGGAAACAGGCAAAATAGAAATTATAAGAATTTTACACGTGAGAATGGATATAAGAAACAGAATTAAAGAATGAAAAAAAGAATTGAGTGAAAGACTTAATAATTAATTTTAAATTTTATTTTAAAAGAACAAGTTCTGCATTTTTCACTTCTTTAAAAGCTGACAAAACCTCCATTATTTTATTTTTTGGAATACCCATTTCAATTCTGCAAAAAAGTTGCATTTCATTTTTTAAAACAGTGCAGTTGAATTGTTTGATGATTCGCATCACCTCGTTCATTTCTGTGTAATTACAGTGCAATTCATATTTAATTTCAACGGGTTTTTGAATGGACGGTGTACATTGTAAAACCAATGATGACGCTGTTTTGTAAGCATTGATAAGCCCACTGGTTCCCAACAAAGTGCCTCCAAAATAACGGACTACGACCAATAAAATATCCGTAAGCTCTTTTGAATCTATTTGTCCAAGAATGATCTTGCCGGCAGTTCCCGAAGGCTCGCCATCGTCACCCGATCTGAAATTATTTCCATCAATTCCAGAACGGTAAGCAAAACAATAATGCGAGGCTTTGGGATGTTCTTTTTTCAAATATTGCAAATGCTTTTTGTAATCACCTGAATTTTTCAAGGGAAACGAATAAGCCAAAAACCTGCTTCCGCGATCCTTAAATTCAGCACTACCGGTAGTTTCAATCGTAAAGTAATAATCTTTTTCTATCATCTATGACAAAATTTACCGTATCTTTTTTGAAGATATATTTTAAAATCAATATTGACCGCATTCATTCCTTAACTTTATTAGCACTGAAGATTTTTTGCAAAGATTCATTATTTGAATTTTCCTTTGAATAAAAGAAAGAAATTTGCACGCCAGATGATTATTTTGCAGTAAAACGATAAAAAAAAGTAAATATGAATTTTGAAAATTCTTTGGAATTTGCAAAGAGGTTAGATAATGAAGATACTCTTAAAG
>JBDTJV010000075.1:0-2976 GCA_039935675.1 Ginsengibacter sp.
CAAATGAATCTCTTTTCTCCTGGAGAAGCGCCGCTTTTTCTTCTTTTTCCTGTTGAAATCTCGCGAGATTACCTTGTCGCTGGCTTTGTTCTTCTTCTAACTGGGCGATGGATCTTTGTAAATTAAAAATGGACGTATCCGCCACAGCTACTTTTTTTTCTGCCTCGAAATAAGTACGCTGTAATTTTATTTGAGTATCACGCAATAGGTCCAATGCAGATCTTTTGCTGTCAAAAACGGCCCTTTTCTCTTCTGAATTCTTCTTTAGCGAATCCAGGTCCTGTTTGTATTCTTCAAGTTTCTTGTTTTCATCCGTGATCTGTTGATCGGAAAAGGCAATACTTTCTTCGATTCCCTTCAATTGACCTTCTGCCTTTAATAAAAAATCCTTTAAACCGGTTTCTCTTTCACGCAGGTATTGCAAACGCTGCAAACTCAGGTTCTTCTTATTTTCTTTTTCCCTGGCAGCATTGCTTACTTCATTAAAATCGTGTTGGTGCTGCTGAAGCATTTTTTCTTTCTCAATAAAACCCGCTTTTTCTTTCTCAAGGTGTGCTTCGGCTGTAGCAATTACGGCCTCAAGTTCAACTCTTTTGTCGGTTTCAGACTTTTGGTCCTCGTTAAGCGTGCGGTAAGTGATATTGAATCCTTCCAACGCAGCTTTGGCCAATTCAATACTCAGTGTCCGGTATTCCTTTTTAATTTCAAAATACTTTTCTGCTTTTTTGGCCTGGCTTTCCAGCGTTTTTAGCTGGTTGTTTATTTCAAATAACAGATCCTCAATACGCGCAAGATCCTGTTGGGTAGCATCGAGCTTTAACTTTGCTTCCCGTTTCCTGGTTTTATAAATGGAAATTCCAGCTGCCTGTTCCAGCATCCGGCGGCGACTGAAATCTTTATCTTTAATGATATCATCTACCATCCCAAGTTCTATAATGGCATAGCTATCTGTACTGATACCGGTATCCATAAAAAGATTGTGGATGTCTTTCAAACGACAGCTAACATCATTGAGCCTGTATTCGCTCTCTCCATTCTTATAATATTTTCGGGTAACCGTCACCGTTTGAAACTCAGTTGGAAGAAGATTTCGCGTATTTTCAAAAGTAAGACTTACCTCAGCCAGGCCGCTTGCACTGCGGTTTTTAGATCCGTTGAACACCAGGCTTTCCAGGTTTTCACTCCTCAACTGGCTTATTTTCTGTTCGCCAATTACCCAGCGGATGCTATCTACAATATTACTTTTGCCACAACCATTTGGTCCAATTACCCCCGTAATTCCCTGGTCAAAATTGACAACAGTTTTATCAGCAAAGCTTTTAAAACCCTTTATTTCCAAATTCTTTAATCTCACTTTCTGATATTTTTTTGATTTCTTTTGAGGAACATGGCAAATATATCGGTTATCAAAGAAAGAAAATTGGGCAAACGGCGATTTGGATTGCTAATTATACACAGCTTTTTCACACGTCCATTTTTTTTAATAAAATACCGGTGATACAATTAGTTTTTATTAAGATATGATTATTTACATTTGCAATCGTTTGATTTTTTCTTCTAAACTTTTAAAATAAGAACCACTATGAAAAAATTTGTAGTTCCTGTTGATTTTTCCGACGCTTCTATCAATGCCGCTAAGTATGCAGTTGCTCTAACCAATGATATCGAGAATGCAGAAATTATCCTTTATCATGTTTTCAGCCATATCACTTTCACTACCCTGACCAAAAAAGATGAAGGTTCCCGTCAAAGGGTTTCTGAAAATGCATTAGAAGAGGTGAAATCAAAGATCGGCGCCGGCAAACATAATATCAGCATAATAGTTGAGGAAGGATCTTTTATAGAAACCCTGTCTGATTATGTTTTGGGTAATGCCGTTGACCTGATCATTATGGGTATAACAGGAAGTTCAAGGATTACCCAGGTGTTTATGGGTACCAATACGCTGAATGTAATAAGGAATGTAAATACTCCTGTAATGATAATACCTCCGGATGCTTATTACCACGGATTAAAAAAGGTCGTTTTAACTTCTGATTTTAAAGATGTTGCGCGTACGACTCCTTTTCCGCCATTAAAAAAGATACTGGATATGTTTAAACCAAACCTGGATATTCTTAATGTAGACAGCGAGCATTATGTGGAATTAACTCCGGAATATAAAATTGAGAGAGATGAAATGGATGAAAAATTAGGCCAATACAACCCCACTTTTTCTTTCCTCAGGTCCTACGATTTTTTAGATGGTATCAGCAGCTTCCTGGAAAGTAAAAATATTGATGCGATCATTACTGTTCCGCGCAAACATAGTTTTCTAAGCCAGCTTTTCAAAACAAGCCATACCAAAAAATTGGCTTATCACGCAAAAGTGCCCATCATAGCGATACCGGCATGATAACAGGTAAATTATTATAATTAGTTGGCTAAAGCAGCGTTTCTATCGAAATAAAGGCTGGAGTTTGCAGTAAATGAATGAAAAGTTCATCTTTTTGTTTTGATTCTGTTATTTTAATCAACCAATCCATTTCAGCGTACGCAACTTAAAGCCTATGAAATCGTAGGAAAAATTACGATAAATAGCCACAGGAATAATGTTGTCCCTTTATGTAAAAGCGGGAAGAAATGATTGTTGAAAGAATTCCGACAACCCAATAACCACCAGGTAGCATGAATTTAAACCGAAAATGATAATCCCCTTTATTTGTTGATTTACTGTAAACACTTTGACTCTTGGAAATAATATGATCTTTTCTTCCATTAATCATAGATTTCTTGTTATTGCTGGTTCCACAATTACAATATCATGGCCACCGCTGATTGTATTGCTTATTGCTTTTTCCCACTTGTTGGAACGGATCAGGATAAAAGCAACAATGACCACTGCGAAAGAGATTGTAATAAATAAAAAACTTAGGTAGATTGTTCGCAACCTATAGCATAGATATATGTTGAAGCTTTTTTCTTAGTCCCAGGGGG
>JBDTJV010000076.1:0-12270 GCA_039935675.1 Ginsengibacter sp.
GCAGGTGGTCTTTCTGCATTTTTGATCTATAACTTTCACCCGGCAAAGATCTTTATGGGTGATACGGGATCATTATTGATAGGTCTTGTAAATTCTATATTGGTTATCCAATTTATCAATACAGCTTCGGCGCCTGGCGCTTTAATTCCGGTGGAATCTGCCCCGGCAATTGGTTTTGCCATTCTTCTTGTTCCTCTTTTTGATACGCTGAGGGTTGTTGGTCTTAGATTGTTAAGCAGAAGATCTCCCTTTTGCCCGGATAGAAATCATATCCATCACTTTTTATTGGACATTGGACTTTCTCACAGAATGATTGCCCTTAGTTGTGTTTTTACCAATATTTTGTTCATATTGATGGCTTATTTTTTACGCTCTGCCGGTACTCCCGTTTTAATGCTCATCATGGTGTCAACAGCTATATTGCTGGTGAGTATTATTTATTACAACAGGCCAAAGAAAAAAATTGTTGTTACCAATGGGAGGTTCCGCGAAGAAACACAATTGGGTTCACACAAGATCATTACTTTATCAAAGGAACCAGCGGAGCAACATTAATACCATTTTAATTTTTTTGTCGTCGTCTTTTGCTAAATTTGTACACTTTTTACAAATGGCTTTTGGCATCAATCTATAATTGATAATATTTGAACAATGACTGACGACACAACAAAAATAATCGACGAAGCGGGTAATTCTATGGAGAAAGCGATGGAACACTTTGAAACCGAACTTGTAAAAATAAGAGCTGGCAAGGCAAGTCCTGCCATGTTAGATGGAATAATGGTGAATTATTATGGCAATCCTACTCCAATCAACCAGGTGGGTAATTTAAGTGCTGTAGATGCAAGAACTTTAACGATTCAGCCATGGGAAAAAAACATGCTACAACCGATCGAAAGGGCAATTATTGCCGCCAATATTGGCATCAATCCCCAAAATGATGGAAATATAATACGTCTTTTTTTACCTCCTTTGACGGAAGAAAGAAGAAGAGAATTGGTAAAAAGAAGTAATAGCGAAGGTGAACAGGCAAAAATAACTGTTCGTAATATTCGCAGGGATGCCATCGAACAAATAAAAAAAGCAGAAAAGGATGGATTGAGCGAAGATGAAGCAAAAGATGCGGAAAAAGAAGTGCAGGATGTAACCGACAATTATATTTTATCGATTGAAAAGCGGCTGGCTTCCAAGGAAAAAGAAATCATGATGGTTTAAAAAAAATCGTTTTGAAATGCTTAAGGAACAATTACTGATATTAATAACCACCCCGGTTTACCTGGTAGTAATTATCCTGGAAATTATCTTAAGTAATCTTCATTTTAAGAAGTTTTATACGGTCAAAGAAACATTGATGAATGTATATCTTTGCGTATTAAACGGCGGAATTGATCTCCTGTTCCGGGCTGTTTATATTTTCATTCTTGCAGTTTTTTACAATTTTCATTTCATTAGTTTTTCTTTCGACCCTGTTGTTTATTGGGTATCTCTTTTTATATTAGAAGATCTTGCTTATTATTTTGAACACAGGGTAGATCACTATTGCCGCTTTTTTTGGGCAGTGCATGTTACTCATCATTCTTCCGAAGAGTTCAATTTGACCACCGGATTTCGTTCTTCTGTTTTGCAACCACTTTATCGTTTTATTTATTTTATTCCCCTGGTCCTTTTGGGCTTTAAACCGCTGGATATTATTTTTATGTATTCTCTTACCCAGATATATGGTATACTGGTTCATACTCAATACATTAATAAAATGCCCCGCTGGTTTGAATCGGTTTTTGTAAGTCCGGCTCATCACCGGGTTCATCATGCAAGTAATATCCGGTATCTTGATAAAAATATGGGAATGGTTCTTATCATCTGGGATAAATTATTTGGAACTTTTGAAAAGGAAATAAAGGCAGATCCTGTAAGATATGGTTTAACAAAGCAATTAGATAAACCTTACCATCTTACGAATATTGTTTTTCATGAATGGAAAAATATTGCCCACGACCTTCATAGGAAGATTCCATTTTCTATAAAATTGAAATATTTATTCATGCCGCCGGGCTGGAGTCATGATGGGAGTACAAAAACGGCCAAACAATTGAGAAAAGAACTGGCAGAATCAGAAAAAGGAATATTTTAAAAAAATAATAGATAATAAATTTTTTTACTTCAATAATTCCTATACATTTATCATACATAATAATTTAACCTGTGCTCTCAACCATTTTTCACCTTAAAAATTAAAAAATTATGAGTTTCATGAGTGATTTTAAAGCATTCGCAATGAAAGGCAATGTAGTAGATCTTGCTGTTGCTGTAATTATTGGAGCAGCTTTTGGCGCCATCGTATCTTCGTTGGTGACCGATATTATTACCCCGTTGATTCTTTCGCCCGTATTGGAACGATTAGGCCTGAAAGATATTGCAGAGTTAAAATGGGGCGCCGTCACGTACGGTAAATTTTTAGCAGCGGTTATCAACTTCGTGGTTATTGCCCTGGTAATTTTTATGATGATCAAGGGAATCAGCAAATTGCAAAAGGAAAAAGAGGTTGCTCCCCCTGCAGGCCCATCTTCAACTGATCAATTATTGATGGAGATCAGGGATGAACTGAAAAATAAGTAATTTAATTTTCAATAAATTTGCAATCCCGGTGAAATAAATCACCGGGATTTTTTTACCTTGAATAAAATTGAAAACAGTAATTGTTTTCAATAGTTATTATCACTATGAATACCGAAATCTACCAGATAAAATTACCCCAGTTTGAAGGGCCGTTTGATTTGCTCTTATTTTTTATTGAACGCGATGAACTGGATATCTACAATATCCCCATCACAAAAATTACCAATGATTTTCTTGATTATATCCATTCCAGTAAAACACTGAATATTGAACTAAGCAGTGAATTCATTTTGTTTATCAGCACGCTGATGCGTATCAAAGCAAAAATGCTGATACCGCGAAAGGAAATAGATTCACAGGGAAATGAAATAGACCCGCGACAGGAACTCGTAGATAAAATACTGGAATATAGAAAATTCAAAGAGGCTTCGCAAAAAATGAGCGAGATGGAAGCGCTCAGGATGCTGATGGTAAAGCGTGGTAATATCCAGGAAGAGCTTTCGCTGATTGGACAGGAAAGCAGTGAAGGAACTGAAATTCAAACAGTCACTTTGTTTAAACTGATGAAAGCTTTTGAAAAAGTTGCCCAACGCTTACTTGACAAAAGAAGCCGGCCGGTTCATACCGTGATCAGTTACAATTATACGATGGAAGGCACGCGTAGCTATCTGCTCGATCTTATTAAAACGGAACATTCTCTTTCCTTTGAAAAAATATTTGATACCTGCGATGATCGCATTCATGCGATATTTCTTTTTTTGAATATTTTAGAGCTTGTTCAATTAAAATACATGAATATTCTGCTTGGAAGTGGTACCAATAACTTTATTGTAGAATACAATGAAGAGGGACAAGATGAGAATAATAGTAATGAGCCGAATGTGGTGGAAGACAATCACACCGAAGTATAAAAATAATCTGAATAGAACCTCACCTTTCTCAAAAACTAAGTTTACTTCCATTAATGAATCAGTTTATCTTTTGTAAAGATCATTATTGTAGTAAACCAACAATTAGCAGGACTTTTCATTTTCTGGTTTATTTTTTTGATTGATTACTTTGAGGATACAGCTTTGTTTTTAACCATGAAAAAATAGGGGAATGATGCGCGTTCGTTCTTACCACTAGTGTATGATGCAGTGATTTTTAGAATGGGTTTTTACGGACAAGGATTGGCAAATTGCAAACCGGTTAGAAACTTTTGACTTACTTCCTTTTTCTGAACCAATAGTTTAAATTTATTTCCCATGCTCAGGATTAGTTTATTGATCTGGGAAATAGAGTTTTTGCTTTCATCAGAATCTTCCTTTTCTAATTTCCTCAAATAATTCATTAATCCCATAGAACGAAGAAAATTAGCCTGGGTCGTAAATCCGATACAATCCAGTCCATATTTTTTCCCCCAATGAGATAAAACACTAAAATTGACGTGGGCTGTGATATCCTGCAGACCGGTATTTGAATAAAAATCGGTATTTATTTCGTGGCCTTTATAACAAAGTAGAGTTCCGGAATTTCTTTTTTCACTGTAAAGTTCATTTGCCTCAAAACCGTAATCGATGGTAAAGACAAAACCTGTATTTAAATTTTCCGCAATTTCTTTTATCCATTCAATCGCCTGCAGATTTATTTCGGTGGTATAATTTTTTGGCAAAACAATCTGCTGTTCCAGTAAGTAATTCTTTAACTTTTCACCAGCCGGTTTTAGTATTTCAATAAAATCTTTTTCATGATCCAGAAAAACTTCCATTAATTCTTCTTTCATCATTACTTTATGAACGGCAAAATTGTCGAGCACTTCGTTGGATAAAATGCATCCATTGATCGGTCCCGCTTCTTCAATGGAATTGAACCATTTCACTTTATGATTAAAACGCTTTTCCTGGGCTTTTCGCATGCTTTCACTTTTCTCAATGATCACATAGGTAAGGTTTTCAAACAACTCAAAATTGTTTTTAAGATATTCTATAATTCCGCTGCATAATGCGCCTGTTCCCGCTCCGTATTCAACAATCGTGAAAGGTATTTTGCCCAGCAAAATCCACATTTCTTCCATTTGTTTACCGATCATTTCGCCAAAAAAAGAGCTGAGAACCGGGCTGGTATAGTAATCGCCTTCTTTACTAATCTTATTCGTTGCGGAATTATAATAACCGGTAGAAGGATAATAAAGCGCCATTTCCATGTAATCGCGAAAAGAAATAGGACCTTCTTTTTTTATTTTATTTATGATGATTTCAGCAAGTTGCATATAGAAACTAAGAAAATATTTTAAGAACAGATTTTTTATAAATGCGGGAATATTTTTATTCCAGGTTCTTCACTTCTTCGAAATTCAATGGAATGACTACATTTCTGATTCCCGCTTCTGCATTGATGGCATCGTGCCTTTCCTGTAAATCTTTTGTCATGATCTGTTTAGATTTTCTTTCTGCAGGTGGATTCAGTTTATCTGCTTTTTCGAACTCCATTACTTGTTTTAAAATGTCCTCCGGCAGATCGTTTCTGCATTTCACCAACAACTCTAAAAACTGCGAAGCAAAAAACTGGTCTATTTGGATTTTTCTTTTTGTGGTATGAGCAAAGCGCCCGATGATCCTGCAAATATTATCTCTTTCTTCAGGGCTCATCTGGTTTACAAACTCATAATCTTCTATTTTCTTCAAAGATAAAATGATCGGTTCCAGCGAATCCCTGGCGATGATGTATACATTATAATCGCCCATATTATAAGTATGCTGTTTAATAGAATCAATTGTATTGGTGGGTATCACCAGGAAAATATCTTTTTTTACGCCATCCTGGTTGGCATATTTTTTTACAGATTCGGTTTGTGTTTTTAAATATTTTGGAAAATTAATAAGGTCATTATTTGATGGGCATTTTGCATCAAAAATGATGTATTCATCAGCTATTTGGATCGTGTTATCGGGATTACCCCGAAAAGGAACTTTATCTACATACTTGATCAAATGCGTTTGAGAAATCATCTTTAAAGCCTGTGACACGTCTGCCTCGTGGACGCTCCATTGACTTTTCATTTTTTCAAAAGCTATTCTTTGGTCCTCTATCTTATCATCGTGATGTCTTCTTATTTCTTTTTCTAATGAATCTTTTAATTGATTGAGCTGTATGATACTGGTTTTATAACTGTTATCCCGTTCTTCTTCCAGGTTTCTCCACCTGGAAATTTCCTTTTGCAATTCAAGGTTTTTCGTGTTTAAAAGATCTGATTTGTAAGATAATAGTTCAATCTCCTTTTCTTTTTTATGAAGTGCATTTTCGTATTGCTCAATGTTATTCCTGAATCCCTCGTTTTTAGTTTCAGAATGAAGAATGCTTTTTTCAAGTGACTGTTTTTTTTCGGTTAGGTGAAAAGTTTCTTTTTGCAATGACCTGAATTCTTCAAAAGCATCGTAGCTTAAATTCCGGATTATTTTCCAGGAAAATAATCGTTGCCAAAAAGTAATTTCTTTAATTTTTAAAAAGAACAGGTTTAGCTTTTCCATAAAAAATCATTGGAGAAATAATAAAATAAAGAGTTGATTTCATTTTGCACATTGCAGTAAACAAACAATTAAGAAGGATTGTTATTTAGACCGTTTAATCAAAATGAATCCTGCAAGAAATAGCTTTCGCACCGGGTGTTTTGCAATTTTAAAATAGCTACTTTCCGTTTATTATTTTGGAATCATTTGAAGACAGACAGGCCGTGGAATATGAATTTCTTTGCCTGTGTTAATCAGGAAACCAGTTTGTTTATTTCTTTTGAAGATCACAATATTTTCTGAATCCTGGTTGGCTGCAATAAGGTAGTTCCCAGTCGGATCAATAATAAAATTCCGTGGATGTGTTCCATAGGTAGATTGAGTTCCCTTGAATTTTAATTTGCCCGAAACCTTGTCAATTGAAAAAATGGCAATCAAATTCAAATCACCGCGATCTGAAGCATACAAAAATTTTCCATCCGGTGAGATCATAATTTCTGCGCCATCCTTTTTCCCTTTAAAATCTTTTTGAAAAGTAGGAAGATCCTGTATCTGCTTTAAATGGCCTTTGTTATAAGAATACGTGGTTACATTGCCACCCATTTCATGAATTAAATACGCAAATTTTTTATCTTTTGAAAAAGTAATGTGACGGGGACCTGTTCCTTTCGCGGATTTGGTAAAGGTTTGGGTTGTCAGGATCAAAGGCTTTTCAATAGCTGCATCAAATTGATAAGTGATCACTTCGTCAAGGCCAAGATCCGGGGTCAACAAATATTTTTCATCCGGAGAAAAAACGGTTTCATGTACGTGAGGAGTGGTTGTTTCACCGGCTTTCCGGTAAAAGGAATCATTAATAAGTTGCGAAAAAGGATGGACAGAACCATTATCATTTATTGGAAAAACAGTTGCTGTACCACTCGTGTAGTTGGCAACTGCCAGCCATTTATTATCGGCTGTAGTAGAAATATAACATGGATCGTCGCCACCGGAGGCAGTTGTATTAATGAAATGAAGAGTGCCATCATTTTTATCAAAAGAATAAGCGCTTACACGGCCCGGATTGGCTCCATTTGTTTCATTTACGGAGTATACAAATTTTTCATTTTTAGAAATGGTAAGGTAAGACGGATTGGTACAACTGTCGGTATTGCTGATCCATTTCGCTTCCCCGGTTTGAGCATTAAAATCGTAAACATAAATCCCTTTACTGGTCGTGTTTGTATAGGTTCCGATGAATAAATAATATTCCTGCGCGGAGCAGGATACAAAGGCAAACATCAATAAAAAAGTAGTAGTAATTTTCAAAACTTTTATTCGCTGATTCATTTTTCAATATTTATTTTAAGTAAAAAAAGACAATACGTTTTTGTGGTAATTAATTCCTGGCAATTCTAAAATCTTCAAATAAAGTTTCCGGTTGTTTGGAAATTTTTACGTCAGTAACCGTTGCTCTTTCAGGTCCTTTTTTGCACCAATTAATAAATTCATTTATTGCTCTGCCATCTCCTGTGACCATTGCTTCTACTTTTTCGTGGCTGGTATTTTTTATCCAACCCGTTACCTGTAATTTTTCAGCAATCATCCTGGCACTATTTCTAAAGAAAACACCCTGCACTTTTCCACTTATCAGTAAATGAACAGTTTCCATATTTCAAAGATAGCAATACTGAACAAATGAAAGGAAGTATGCAAAATAAAAAAGCTTCCGGTTTAGCGGAAGCTTTCAAAATTTATTCCTGGGGGTAACAGATAATAAACAGATAAAATTCAAAGGCTTTCTTAGCCTGATTTTCAAAGGAATTATAATTTTATTTCATCTAAACTTCCTGGTAAAAAATATGAGAAGTTTATTGATATTGGATTTTGTTGGTTTTTCCCGGATTAGAGGAACAAGTATTTTTGCGAGTCTCCAACTATTGTGAGAATCCCGGAATTCGTAATGATTAATGTTTTTTTAATATCAATCAAATGCAGTACAAAAATAGGCGCATTCAACCAATAGTGCAAGAGGGGTATTACTAAACTTTAAAAACATATTATTACGCGAACAGTAGTAATAATACTATAGAGCAATAAGAGTTTTTTCTAAAAATGAATGCTCATAACTACTTTTCTTAGATACGATTTTATTGATCTTTTCATAAAAACGCATTGGCTCAGGAATTCCCTATTTTTGTTTATATAAGAATAAAATATGGTAAACAGGAAAGTACTCACACTGGATGAATTTACAATCAGGGAAATGCGGGCTTTTCCAAAAGCAACTGGTGAATTGGCTGGCCTTTTAAGAGATATCGGGCTCGCAGCAAAAAGAGTGAATGTGGAAGTAAATAAAGCCGGCCTGGTCGATATTTTGGGCGACACGGGCAGTATAAATGTGCAAGGGGAAGAAGTGAAAAAACTAGACGAATTTGCAAACGACCAGTTTACCGGTGTTTTAAGGCATGGCATCAGTTGTGCCGGAATTGCCAGTGAAGAGTTGGATGAAGTAGTAATTTTTAATGATGACATCAGCCGCAATTCAAAATACATCTGTATGTATGATCCGCTGGATGGAAGTAGTAATATTGATGTAAACGTTTCTATTGGTACGATTTTCAGTGTTTACAGGAGAGTAACCGAAATAGGAACTCCTGTTACGATCAAGGATTTTTTGCAGGCAGGAAATCGCCAGGTAGCTGCTGGTTATATTATTTATGGTTCCTCTACTATTTTAATTTATGCTACAAAAAGGGGCGTAAATGGTTTTACATTGGATCAATCAATTGGTGAATTTTGTTTAAGTCATCCGGACATAAAATGTCCGGAAAATGGTAAAATGTATTCAGTAAATCATGGAAACTTTTTTGAATTTAGTGATGAAATAAAAAAGTACATCACCATCTGTCAGAAAAAAAATAAATCAAATGGCGGACCTTATACTCAACGATATATTGGCAGTATGGTGAGTGATGTTCATCGTAATCTAATTCGCGGAGGCATTTTTTTGTACCCTGGAACAAAACATAAACCTAACGGGAAACTTCGCTTATTGTACGAGTGCAATCCACTGGCATATATGGTAGAAATAGCAGGCGGAAAAGCAACAGATGGCGAACAGAGAATACTGGAAAAAGTACCAACAGAGTTGCATCAGCGTACGCCTTTTTTTATTGGCAGCCTGAAGATGATGGAAGAACTCGAAGAATGCCTGCAAGGAAAATAATTTAAAAAAAAGTTGGTTTACATTTTATAGTAAACCAACTTTTAATTCATTTTCTTATTTTCCTCGTTACACTTTATTTTTCTTTATTTCCTCCACTATTCCCGGATCGAGTAGCGTAGTAATATCGCCAAGGTTTTCCAAATCACCTTCAGCTATTTTACGAAGAATGCGACGCATTATTTTTCCGCTCCTGGTTTTTGGAAGTCCGTTTACATATTGAATTTTATCAGGTTTGGCAATGGGACCAATAATTCTTGAGACCGTCTCCAAAATATCCTGTTTAGACCTTTCATCTTCCGGATGTTTCTTTTCAGTAATTACAAAAGCGTAGACGCCCTGGCCTTTGATCGGATGGGGATAACCTACAACAGCACTTTCTACCACGCTTGCGTGCATGTTGATAGCGTTTTCAATTTCTGCGGTTCCGATGCGGTGCCCACTTACGTTCAAAACATCATCAACGCGTCCTGTAATCCTGTAATTGCCGTCTTTATCTTTTAAAGCGCCATCGCCAGTGAAATATAATCCTTCGTAAGTGGCGAAATAATTTTTGCGGAAACGCTCGTGGTCGCCATAAGTCGTTCTTAAAATTCCCGGCCAGGGAGCTTTCATACACAGATTGCCTTTAAGCAAACCATTTTCATCAACTTCGGTTACTTCCTTTCCGTTTTCACCTACCAAAACCGGCTGTACGCCCGGTAGTGGCAGCGTTGCCCAACTTGGGATGGAAGGAGTGACTCCTGCAAGAGTAGAAATTAAAATTCCCGCTGTTTCTGTTTGCCACCAGGTATCTACGATCGGACACCTTTTTTTGCCGATATTTTCATCATACCAATGCCACGCTTCTTCATTGATCGGTTCTCCAACGCTACCCAGTACTTTTAATGTTGACAAATCTTTTCCTTTCAGTGGTTCCAATCCAAAGCTCATCAAACTCCTGATGGCAGTTGGTGCGGTATAAAGAATATTGACTTTGTATTTATCTATGATATCCCAAAACCTACCTGCATCGGGCCAGGTTGGAATTCCTTCAAACATAAGACTGGTGGCCCCTGCGGCCAATGGGCCATAAACAATATAGCTGTGACCTGTTATCCATCCGATGTCCGCGGTGCAGAAATAAACATCGCCGGGATTATATTGAAATGTATTTACAAAAGTATATGCAGTCCAAACCATATAACCTGCGTTGGTGTGTACGACACCTTTTGGCTTGCCTGTTGACCCGGAAGTATATAAAATAAAAAGTGGATCTTCTGCGTCCATTTCAGCAGCGGGAAAAGTAACTACATTGTTTTTTTCTATTTGAGATAATGCATGATCCATTTCATCTTCCCACCAAACGTCTCTGCCTTTCAGCATAGAAACCGGGCGCCTGGTCCTTGTATAAACAATTACTTTTTTTATGGTTTTATTGCCAATCAACGCATCGTCAATAATGCCTTTCAGGGGAATATCTTTTGCACCGCGATAGGCGCCATCACAAGTTATTATAAATTCTGCTTTTGAATCATCAATACGATCTGCAATACTTTGTGCAGAGAATCCTCCAAAAATTACATTGTGAATTGCGCCAATTCTTGCACAGCCCAGAACTGCGTAAGCCAGCTCAGGAACCATTCCCATATAAATACAAACACGATCTCCTTTTTTTACTCCATTGTTGATGAGCATTTGTGCAACCTGGCAAACTCTTTTGTGCAACCTTGTATAAGTAACAATTCTCGTTCTTTCTTCAGGATTATTTGGCTCCCAAATAATAGCGGGTTTTTCACCCATTGTTTCCAGGTGGCGATCAATACAATTTTCGGTAACATTTAGTTTGGCTCCTTTGAACCATTCAATTTTTGGTTCTTTAAAATTCCATTCCAGGACCTTATCCCATTTCTTTTTCCATAAAAAATTTTCGGCAACTTTTGCCCAAAATTCATCAGGATTTTCAACGCTTTGTTTATAGGCTTCCTGGTATTCCTGGAAAGTTTTAATCTGGTATGGGTATTCCATGATGAGTCTGTTTATTGGTTTTTAATTAATTCGTTTTTTAGTAGTAAAAAATCGAAATAAGAATTTCTAACATAAACAAGAGCTGCGATAGTTCTAAAAGAATAAACTTTTTTGTCGCTTGTTAATAAGTATTGTCGGTCAGATTTTCTTACAGTTTATAAAAGTTGAGTTTCTACCAAAATACACTTCCAGAAACTGCTTCACTATTGTCCTGTTAAATTCATTGTTCATGATATTATGAAATTGTCCAATCCTCCAATTTAATTCCACTTATCCTTTTGAAGTGATTTGTATTGTTGGTAACCATTATCAGTTTATGTGTTACAGAAGTCACTCCTATCAAAAGGTCGAAATCATCGATAGATGTTCCTGCTCTTTGTAATCTAGTTTTTTCTTTTGCATATAAATCAAGGGAGTGAAAGATCGGCAGAATTTGTACTCCAGTTAAAAAATTATCTAAAGCTTTTTTATTCTTCTCTGGCTTTTCACTTTTCTCAACCCCAAATTTAAGTTCGGCTAAACTCATTTCTGAAATATACCGATCTTCTGCATTGACTTCATCAAACTTACTTTCAAGATCAAACTTGCCTTTCATATAGAATATGGCAATATTAGTGTCAATTAGATATTTTTTCAAAATGACTCAATTTGCCTTGTGAAAACTCTACTGTTTCGGATTTCTTCGATGATTTCTTCCGCAGATTTTTTTGAATCAAATGCCCCAAATGCTTTTTTAAACAAAGACTTTTTATGTGATAAATCACTCTTGACTGATTCTGTTAATTTAGAAATAAGGTCGAGCTTATTGGTTGGAGTTAAATTATCTAAAAGACCAACATATCCTTCAACGATTGTAGTATTAATTTCTGCTGTTTTCATCTTGTCAAATTTATTTAAAATTATCGATTAATGAAGTCTTTAGATAGTTTAACTATCACTGAGATGAATCGCTCA
>JBDTJV010000077.1:0-2909 GCA_039935675.1 Ginsengibacter sp.
GGATAATTCCTCCATGAGAAATTACTTCATTTTTGGATAGAAGTTTTTTTTTAAATTCACTTTGTTTGGCAGCCAATAAATAAACCAAAGATGCCGTTCCGTCCATGGTTGGCTCGTTGCTGCTGTAATCTCCATAATCATCGTGATATACCGCGAGGTCACTTTGAAATTCCACATATTCATCCGGGTGATACAATTCAATCCCCAAAAGATTTTTGTAAATCGCTGTATAAACTGGCCCATCAACCATTCCCCCATAAATCGGGTAATGGCCAATATGGGTAAAAGCAGAATGCGGATCGGTTGGCGTATCTCCCCAGGAAGGCAATCCGTAAACCATACTTGTTCCCCAGGGATTACATCCAAAAAGCCAGTCCACATTTGCTTGACCTAATTCTTCAAAAGTTTTATCTCCTGAAAGCTGGGCAAACCACAAACATTGAATGGCAAAGGATGTCGTTAAATTATTACTACACCATATAAAAGGAACACCGCGATAAAAAGCATTTTCTTTTGCCCGCTTCCAGACATCCTCAATTCCTTGTTTATAATAACTAATTATCGAATCTTTTTCACTTCCTTTTAATTGTTTTGCCAGCTCATAATGACCAAGATTAATAAATGGATAATATTGATAATGATTCGCTGTATCCCTGTAGAACCAAGGTGTTACTTTTTCTTCCTGCGAATATTTAAAAGAAGAATCCAAAAGATGATTCATTGTTTTTTTTGGAAAATAATGTTGCATTTTTTCAAGTGATGCAAAGCCTAATTCCATGTCGTCTGTCCAATTATCTTCTGCATATATGTAAGGAGACACAACAGAAACTGTTTGGGTAACTCCCGGTTTTATCAGGGCATATTTTATAGCAGAATAGGCATGATCCATCAGATTATTTGCATAAGCCGGGTTGGATTTATCAAATAAAATAGCACCGAGTGAAAACGCACTGGCAAATTTTGCGGCAGTAGAACTCGTCCCTGTAGTGTGATTCATAAATTTTCCACGCTGCTGCGGTTCTCCATTGATAAAATAAACTGGCCGTTCCATTTCTTTTCCATAAAAAGTATCTTCTTTAGGAATTCGCATTCCACGATGATCTCTGTCATCGGCAATTTGGTTGAACATCCAATCGGGTTTTGGATGCATTTTCAGCAGCCAATCCAATCCCCATTTTGCTTCATCCAAAACATCGGCAACTCCATTTTTTCCATCCAAACCATTTGCTTGTTTTTCATCAGTAAACACACCTGGAAAATCTCTGTAAGCGGCCAGCAAATGCCATGTTGCGTTTGCAGAAGTAGTAGAGTATTGTAAATAATCGGAAGCATCATGCCAGCCACCAACTACATTAATGTAAGTACTGTCGGGCATAGGCCCATACATTGTATAACCATCATGTGTATGACAGGAATCTTTCAGAAAAGGATTGAAACCACTTCTTTGCTGGCGCAAATAAAAGAGGCAAAAATCGGCGGTTCCTTTATATATATCGGCGTTGATTTTAAAAGTGGGAGAAACAGCATTCCCTGCTTTTAAAAAATAAATCCCTGTTTTTTTAAAAGAAGAAAAATTGAGTCGGTAGGTATTTGTAAAAGGGCCGTAAGCACCAAATGATTTTCCTGCTTTGTTGCTAAAAACTTTCTTGCCTGATGCAGAATCTATCAAATCAAAATTGACAATGGAAGCATCATCTTTGGAGCACCAAACCGCTACTTTTATTCCCGCTGGCTCATATCCTAACTGATTAATCCTTATCCATTCTTTCGTATTTTCTTTTGACTTAAACGAAATAATAAAAATCACACACACAATTATTGAAATAATTTTTATTACACTATTCGTGAATAAAGAGAGCGGTGAATTGATTTTTCTTATCATGGAAATATTTTTTGGATCATTAAATGTAATCCCTTCTACATTGTAAAAAATGGAAAATACAAATCGGGGTTATTTGTCCGTTTACTGAAAAGGGTGAAGAGTGAAATTAGTTACTTTCTGATAAAACTTCTCCATTCAACACGGTAAAAGCTGGTTGATACTCTTGAGAAAAAATGGTAAGATTGGCTTTGAGCCCAGGTTCTATTTTACCGCGATCTGATAAATTCATCACCTGTGCCGGATAAGTGGACGCCATACGTAAAGCCTCGTCTAAAGGAATTTCTGCGTGTTCTATACAATTTTTTACTGCTTTCAAAAGTGTCAGTTTAGAACCGGATAAAGTGCCGTCGGGCAAAGTAAACCGATCTTCCTTTTTAACATGAATATAAGCCCCTTCTTTATTTTCTTCAACAGCATCTGTTATCAGGAATAATCTTTCTTTCATCATCCTTTTACTGATCATTAAAGTATTATAATCAACATGAATTCCATCTGCGATTATACTGGCATATACATTTTTGGAAAGATAGACAGCCCCAGGAATACCTGTATCACGGTGATGCATAGACGACATTGCATTAAATAAATGCGTTGTGGTTGTAATTCCTCTTTCATATCCTTTTACCGCTTCTTCGAAAGTGGCATTGCTATGGCCGGCCGAAATAATAACACCATTGTCCTTTAATAATTTGATAATTTCTTCATCTACCAATTCCGGGGCGAGCGTTATTATTTTTAAAACACCACCTGCTTCTTTTAATAATTCTTCCACTTCTTTTTTTTCTGCTTTCTTTATGTATTCTTTTAAGTGCGCTCCCCGTTTTATGGGATTTAAATACGGACCTTCAAAATGCAACCCTAAAACTGCAGGATGGGGATTTTCTTTTACCACTTTTATCGCCTCTCTATAAATATCCATTGAGTTAGTAGCAAGTGTTGGATAAAACCCGGTAGTTCCCGAAGATACCAATGCTTCTGCCATAGAATATAAAGCTTTTGGGGAAGGCGCATTTGAAAAAAGATAACC
>JBDTJV010000078.1:0-4705 GCA_039935675.1 Ginsengibacter sp.
CATACCTACTTTCAAAAAAATCGTTAACTTTAAATAAAGGAAAAATTTCGGATATTTATCGCTTATTAATTGCAAAAAATTATTTTATTTCGTAAAAAAATCAATATTATTATGACTATTATTTCCATGAAAAATTTTGTACTAACAATGATGGTTACCGGGGTCATTGTATTTATACTAGCGGTTATTTCATTAGCCTGGGGTCTTTGATATTTTGTATTAATAATAGATTTTAAGTTACAAGACAATTCGCTAATAACGAAGAAAGAAGGCAATGATACCCCAGGAAACCATACAGCAAATTGTAAGCAGGATTGATATTATTGAGATCATCAATTCATTTGTTAAGCTCAAAAAAAGAGGCACTAACTACATTGGTCTGTGCCCTTTTCACAACGAAAAATCTCCCTCTTTTACCGTCTCTCCTTCTAAGGAAATTTATAAATGTTTCGGTTGTGGCCGTAGTGGAAATACCATCACATTTTTGATGGAACACGAAAAGTACAGCTATGTAGAAGCGCTTAAATGGCTCGCTGCAAAGTACAACGTAGCCATTGAAGAAAAAGAAACCAGTCCCGAGTTTAAACAACAACAACTTGCGGCAGACAGTCTATATATTATAAACAAATTTGCCCAGCAATTTTTTTCAGATGCTTTATTAAATACTGAAGAAGGAATTGATGTGGGATTGAGTTACCTGAAAGAAAGAGGATTTAGAGAAGAAACGATCCATAAATTTGAATTGGGTTACAATCCTGAAGCAAGAGATGAATTTGCCAAAGCAGCTGTTGCTCAACAATTCAATAAAGAACTTTTACAAAGATCAGGATTGGTTGTACAGCGTGAAAATGGTTTGCAGGATAATTACCGGGGACGTGTTATTTTCCCAATTCACAATCAATCCGGAAAAGTTTCAGGATTTGGAGCAAGGCTAATTCGCAAAAATGATAAGGCGCCAAAATACATCAATACGCCGGAGAATGAAATTTATGTAAAAAGCAAAATTTTATATGGCTCCTGGTTTGCCCGCCAGGCTATTGATAAAAATGATGAATGCCTTTTGGTAGAGGGATATACGGACGTCGTTTCACTACACCAGGCTGGCGTTGAAAACGTGGTTGCCAGCGGCGGTACTTCTCTTACTCCTGACCAATTACGTTTGATTAAAAAGTACACTTCCAATCTTACTATTTTGTATGATGGCGATGCTGCAGGCGTTAAAGCGGCTTTACGCGGATTAGATCTTGCCCTGGAGGAAGGATTGAACGTTCAACTCGTTTTGCTTCCGGATAATGAAGATCCGGACAGCTATGTGAATAAATTTGGAGCTTCGTCTCTTACCGGATTTATTACGAAAAATAAAAAAGATTTTATTTTATTCCAGCTTGAATCGTCTATGGCGGAGGCGGGAAATGACACCAATAAAAAAGCGCAGATCGTAAACAGGATCGCTGAATCGATCTCGAAAATCAATAAAGCAGAAGATTTCACAAAACAACAGGATTACGTTCATAAAACGGCTGAGATCCTGAAGATTGATGAGGCAGGATTGCATAACCTGGTAAATAAATTTATTCGTGAAAAAGCAAGTAAAGAAGAAAAAAGGTTTTTACAAACTGAAAATATAAGCCCGGAAAAAGGAAATGAGATCACGGAAATTACCAATGAACAAACAGATTCATTTGGCCTTATAAAAGACGAAATTTCTCATGAAAGATCTTTGGTAAGATGTCTTCTCGAATTCGGACTTTTTGAATGGGAAGAAGGAAAAAGCGTAGCAGATTATTTACTGTATTCTTTTATCGAAGAGGATACTATTGAAGATCCTTTATTGCAAAAAATTGTAAATACCTATAAGATCTGGTATGAAGAGAAACTTCAACCAACCTCTAAGAGCTTTCTTTATACCGATGATCTTCAATTGAGCAACGCGGTAGTTAATTTAATGGAATTTCCATACGAAGTAAGCGACGGCTGGCAATCAAAATATGAAATGGCAGTCCCTAAAAGAGAAGAAAATTATAAAATGGATGTTACTTCTACCCTTCGCTATCTTGAACTGAAAAAAATAAAAAAGCTAATAAATATAAATGCAGATGAACTGGAAAAAACAACCTCTGTTGATCGCCAGATCCTATTGATCCAAACTCATTCTCATTTAAAAACAATGGAAATGCAAATAACCAAAGAAATAGGAATGGTGATTATGAAATAATAATAATTAATTCTTCAGAATAGAAAATCAGTTTATTTATCCGTTTACTGTATTTACAACAAGCAAAATGCCCGATAGATCCGGGCATTTCACTATATAAAATATTAATAAAAAAATAATTAGAACCCACCGACTTCAGCAAATTTGCTGGATGTGGTTTTCATTTTTACAACTTTCGATACGGATAATTTTGGTTTGATCTCTTCACAAAGCTGAGCCCTTGTAAAACGTTGAGCGCTCCACACATAGTCCAACACTACTTTTTCCCCGGTTTCAAAACCTTGTTCGGTTAAGAAATCCCAGGATCCTTCCCGGTTCAGATCACTTACAATTTTAGAAGCCTGTTTTGGAAAAGCTATCCATAATTTTGTTTGATCATGCAAAGCAGGGCATAATTCAGAAAATATTTTTTTTAACTGGTGTGAATTTAATGCAAACACTAATGCAAAATCTACCTTCCGGATTTTTAAGAGCTGTGTTACATTTTTAGAAAAAGAAAGTTTAGAAAACTGTTTTTCAATCGTGGAAGGAAGGCCTTGGATTAGCAAATTTTTCTCCTCCTCTAATTGCAATTTTTCAAACATAGTTTGGGACATAATTGGAGCAATATTTTAAGATTAAAGAATAGTCTTATAAAATTCCTGCATCACTTATTCCTAAAATCGGAAAAAGCCTTAAATGTAGATGTGCAGTTAAGACGGTGCAAAATTAGCAAAAAAAAACGGTTCTTTAATGAAAAATTTGAATTAAGAGGCTAATCAACTTTAACTTTAACCTTATTACAATTATCAATTAACCGGATGGTAATATTTAAGCGCTTCCGGCATTTCAGCCTGCAATTTTGCAATTCTCTTTGAATCTACAGGATGATCGCTCAAAATTTCCGGAGTTGTATTTCCACTATTCAATTTTTTCATTCTTTCCCAAAGAGGAATAGCGACTTTAGGATTATATCCGGCCATGGCCGCGAAGATTAAACCATAATGATCAGCCTCCAGTTCCTGCTTTCTTGAGTTAGGTAGTAATGCTACAACTTGGGCCGAAGGCGCATAGATAGCGTTGAAAATATTGTTAAACGCAGGTTTATTCGATGTAAGAAGGTCACCTCCCACTCCAATTCCTTGCGCTACTAATGCCTGGCTCATGCGTTCCTGACCGTGATGCGCAACTGCGTGGGTAATTTCGTGTCCTAAAACAATAGCCAGGCCGGCTTCATCTTGTGTAATAGGCAATAATCCTGTATATACCACTACTTTTCCTCCTGGCATACACCAGGCATTGACTTCTTTATTATCTACCAGGTTAAATTCCCATTTATAACCTGCAAGTTCATTAGACAATCCCTTGTCAGCATAATATTTAGTAATCGCTGCAGCAATACGGCTTCCCACACGTTTCACCATTTCAGCATCTTTATTTGAGGAAATGCTTACCACTTTATTCTGAGAAAGGAAAGTTTGATATTGGGTTACAGCTTCCTGCTGCAGAGTTGATTCCGGAACAAGCGATAACTGGCTTCTACCGGTTATAGCATTTTTTGTGCAAGCTGAAAATAATAAACCAGAACTGATAACGATAATGAATAGTTTCTTCATAGAAATAACTTATGTGTTTTGTAATTTTTTTGTAATAAACAATTGGTGTACCAAAAATTAAGAGACTTCCATATGAAGATTTGAAAGATGCAATATAAGTTGCTAAGGAAATGCGAAAAAAGAAGATTATAATTTATAATTCTTTCCGGTGAGATTTTCTGCGATCTCTGTGTTTTAGAATGGGCACACGGCCTTCATTACCTTTGAGTAACCTACTTATATTTTTTTGATGAGTGAGCACGATAAGCGCCGCGACAGCTACGGCAAAGACGCGATAGAAGACTTCCTGTTCGTTATAAATCCAAAGAACGCAAATGGGAAGTGAAAACCCAGCGAGGATTGAGCTTAATGAAACATAGCGGGTTAAATATAAGACTAACAAAAAAACCGCCACGCAATTTATGGCTACTATTGGCTGAATAGCAAGTACCATTCCGAATAAAGTGGCAACTCCTTTGCCTCCACGAAAATCTGCCCATATTGGGTAAATATGACCAATTACCGCTGCAAGGCCAAGCCCCAACATCAGGTTGGTTCTGTCCAGTTCGTTCGTTAAATAATACGGAAGTAAATTATAAAGAGCAACTGCAAGGATACCTTTTAGCATATCTCCAATCATAACAATGCTGCCGAATTTTGGGCCCAATACTCTGAAAGTATTAGTGGCACCCATATTTCCGCTTCCATAATCGCGTATATCTATATTGAAAAACCCTTTACTGACCAGGATTGCAGTTGGTATTGAACCAATGAAGTAAGCAAGTATTATAAGGATAAATTCTTTCATATTAGTTAATCAGCGCAAAACATTGGGATAGCAAATATAACATTTAAATTATGGGGAAATGTCTTATTTTTCCTAAAAATACAATTATATATTTTTAAATAGAATTGC
>JBDTJV010000079.1:0-6354 GCA_039935675.1 Ginsengibacter sp.
TTGCATGTATCAGTTTTTCATGCAGTAATAGCAAACCCGGCAAGTCACTTCTTGAAAAAACGACATCCACTGATTCTTTATTAACTCAAGTACAAAGACAGACTTTTAAATATTTCTGGAATGGCGCAGAACCTAATAGTGGCATGGCTCCCGAAAGAATAAATGTAGATGGTATTTATCCTCAAAATGACCAGGATGTAGTAGCCACCGGAGGCAGCGGATTTGGGATTATGGCCATTCTTACGGCTATTCATCGAAATTTTATTAGTCGCGAAGAAGGAGAACAGCGTTTGGAAAAAATTGTTGAATTTTTAGAAAAAGCAGACCGCTTTCATGGAGCATGGCCACATTGGATGTTTGGAGAAACCGGAAAAGTAAAACCATTTGGCAAAAAAGATGATGGTGGCGACATTGTTGAAACTGCTTTTATGATCGAGGGTCTTTTATGTGCCCGGCAATATTTTAAAGATGGAAACGAAGCCGAGAAAACCTTATCCCAAAGAATGGATCAATTGTGGAAAGAAGTTGATTGGAACTGGTATCGCGATGGACAAAATGTTCTTTACTGGCACTGGAGCCCCGATTATGGCTGGCAAATGAACTTTCCTATTCACGGATATAATGAATGCCTGATCGCCTATATTCTTGCTGCTTCTTCTCCTACCCACGGTGTTCCGGCATCAGTTTACCATGAAGGCTGGGCAGAAAATGGCAAAATAGAGGATTCATCCAGCCATTTCGGATACACATTACAGTTACATCACCAGGGCGCTCCAAATGGCGGCCCTTTATTCTGGGCTCACTATTCTTATCTTGGCCTTGACCCTCACGGCCTAAAAGATGAATACGCAGATTACTGGAAAGAGAATACGAGCCAGACTCTGATTAATTATATATGGTGTGTAACAAATCCACTTCATTACAAAGGATACTCACCAAATAACTGGGGACTTACAGCAAGCTATTCTGTAAAAGGTTACTCTGGCCATGCACCATCAGAAGATAGAGATTTAGGAGTAATAACTCCAACTGCCGCCATCTCTTCGATTGTTTACACTCCCGAAAAATCAATTGCCGCAATGAAAAACTGGATGGATAATATGAAAGATTCATTGTGGGGAAATTATGGGTTTTATGATGCTTTTAGTGAATCTGCGGATTGGTTTCCGAAAAAATATTTAGCCATTGACCAGGGACCTGAAGTAGTGATGATAGAAAACTACAGAAGCGGAATGCTATGGAAATTGTTTATGAGTTGCCCTGAAATTAAATCAGGGCTTTTGAAACTTGGTTTTCAAAGCCCATGGTTCAACAAACAACAATAAATTTTTTAGAGTAAATGTGACAACAGGTTTCTGAAAGAGCTTATTCTTTTTTTAAAGAAAATCCGCAACTGCGTTATTGGTTAGTAGTAAACAAGGAAATAATTGATATTCTTATTTCCATAGTTTTTTTTAGATTTCTTATCCAGGAAATTTAGGTCATTGATTTGCAAAAAAATCAGTCCTGTTTCAATCTTTTTCAAAATGAAGTACACTCCAAAAATATCGTTAACCGATATTTTAAAATGCCTCTTCAGAAAATTCCCTCGTAATTTTTAGCAGGAAAAATATTAAATTGTGTAATATTTATTTGTTGGATTATTTTCTTAAATATACGTAGAAGCAAATTAGATAAATAAAAAGGCAGTGGTTATCAATGGAAATAATAAAAGCGAAGAAGCACGCAAAAAGAAACAGCACGGGAAAAATGTAGCGGGTAAACTAAGCGATTTCACCACCTCTCCGGCAGTTTTAAAACTCATTCCACTATCAATAATAATCGGGGTATTCGGTGCTTTTATTGCGATCATTCTTCTTGACCTCATCGCTTTTATCACTAATCTTTTATATTACCAACGTATTGACTTTGATCTTGTTTCTCCACGAAATAATACGATAGGATGGTGGGCAGTCCTCATCCCTATGGTCGGTGGATTGATGGTAGGATTAATGGCGCGGTATGGGTCCGAACGAATCCGTGGTCATGGAATACCGGAAGCAATGGAAACCATCTTAGTTGGAGGAAGTAAAGTGGAACCCAAGTTAACGATCCTCAAACCAATTGCCAGTGCGATCAGTATTGGAACAGGCGGCCCTTTTGGCGCCGAAGGTCCAATTATTTTAACAGGCGGAGCAGTAGGTTCGGTATTAGCGCAATTTTTAAATCTTACTGCCATTGAACGAAGAAGCCTTTTGGTAGCGGGAGCTGTAGCAGGCATGAGCGCTGTTTTTGGAACTCCAATAACTGCGGTAATTCTTGGTGTCGAGTTACTTTTATTTGAGTGGAAACCACGGTCTTTTATTCCTGCCGCTGTCGCAAGTATTGTTGCAGATGCAGTACGCCATGTATTTGTAGCGCATGGCTGGATGCATCCGGAACCATTATTCCCGGTAGGAAAAATGACACAATTACCAACAAGTGGTCTTTTGGATGCAGTGATCTTGGGAATAATATGTGGTTTCATGGCCTGGGTTTTGACAAAAGCAGTTTATGGTGCAGAAGATGCTTTCAGAAAACTTCCCATTCACTGGATGTGGTGGCCCATTATTGGTGGTTTCATAGTAGGAGTTGGCGGTGTAATCGAGCCACATGCTTTGGGAGTTGGATATGACACGATTGCAGATGAACTGGCCGGAAACCTGGCTGTAACAACACTGGTAAGTATTTTCGTAGTAAAACTAATCATTTGGGCTATCGCCTTAGGTTCAGGAACAAGTGGCGGAATTCTGGCGCCAATATTAATGATGGGTGCTGCCCTTGGTGGTTTATTAGGATTGATTTTTCCGGGAAAAATTCCTTCGGAATGGGCTTTACTTGGAATGGCAGGTGCACTTGCAGGGGTTATGCGATCGCCTTTTACTTCTATTATTTTTCCAATTGAGCTTACACACAGCACTAATTTATTTCTCCCTCTATTAATAACAGTCACGCTTGCTCATGTCATCAGTGTGCTTACTTTAAAACGTTCGATTCTTACAGAAAAAGTGGCACGCCGGGGCTTTCATGTTTTACGCGAATATGCAGTAGAGCCGCTGGAAGTTTTATTTGCCGAAGACGTAATGTCAACTGATCTTCTAACTATTCCCACGGGAAAAACAATAGGAGAAGTTGAAGAAATGATTAAAACACAAAACCATTTAAGAAAGCAAAGACTGATTCCAATAGTGGACCCGGAAGGGATCATTTTAGGAGTAATTTCCTGGCAAGATGTATTGGAAAAAGCACTGCAGGAGAATGTTACAGGAAAGGTGGACGATTTTATGATTACAAATGTTATTACCGCTTTTCCAGAAGAATCATTGCGCACGATTGCGGACAGAATGGCTGACAGTCGTGTAGGAGTTCTTCCGGTTGTGGACAGGCAACTGCCTGGAAAACTTCGTGGCATGATCACTCAATATGAATTATTAACAGCCCGCGATCGAATTCTGCAGGAGGAAAGGAAGAGAGAAAGAATATTGAAAATGTGGCCAATTTCATGGTATGGAAATCACAATAAACACACGGATTCAGTAACCACAGAGAATCACTCTAATGACAATTAGGTGGATAAACAGTAAACAAAGAAAAAAGTGGAATTCCTATTTCCCCAGAAAACTTAGTTTATTTTCGAAAAATTAAGTTTGAAATTATTTTCAAAATTTATCTTTATTAAAATGATTCAGAAAAAATGCTATTTTCTCATGAGAGGAAATGATATTTTAATCATGGTTGGTAGCATCGAGTAATTGGTTTTAAAAAATTGGTTTATGAGAAATTCATTTATTCAAATAAATAAAACTTCCAAATGAAAAAAGGAAGATTGGAAGCATTCAGCGACGGTGTTTTTGCGATTATTATTACTATAATGGTTTTAGAATTGCACTCCCCGGAAGGAAATACCTTTGAAGCTTTAAGACCTTTGATCCCAAAGTTTGTCAGTTATATTCTCAGCTTTACCTATGTCGCTATTTACTGGAATAATCATCATCACTTGTTTCAAATAGTTGAGCATATTAATGGCAAAGTATTATGGTATAACACTTTTTTATTATTTTGTATTTCGCTGACACCTTTTGTTACCGCCTGGATGGGCGAAAATGAATTTAGTGCAGCTCCTGTGGCATTGTATGGCATTATTCTATTATTGTGCGCAATTGCTTATTTTTTGCTTTTGCGGTCTCTTCTTAAAGTTCACGATCCAAAATCTTTGTTAGCAATATCCATTGGCAATGATTTTAAAGGAAAAATATCTGTAATAATTTACACGATTGGAGTCTTGCTTTCTTTTTACAATTCATGGTTCGGCTTTGCTTTATATTGCCTTGTTGCAGGGATCTGGTTTATTCCCGATCGAAGAATAGAAAGAAGAATAAAGGATTGACAAAAATTAATTGTACATCAAAAAAACATTCAACTATTCAAAATCTATAATTATGCTTTTAAAGAAAATCGTTGTTGGTTCGGTTCTGTTGCTTTTCGCATGCAATCAACATCTTCAAAAAAATTTACAAAAAGAAAATTATTCGAATAAAACGCAAATTCCTTTTTCATTGGAAGGGAGAAATCCTGTTGTGTATTCAACTATTGAAGGTACAAACGATAAGATCAGTTTAACTGACAGGCTTACATTTGAAAGTCATCCGCAGCCACTGGAAACAGACATTTGCGTGTTTGTAGATCCTACGCACCAGTTTCAAACAATCACTGGTTTTGGTGGGGCAATCGTAGATGCTTCCGCAGAAACATTTGCGAAATTGTCAAAAGAAAAACAAGATGAACTTCTAAAAAGATACTACGACACCACAGATGGGATCGGCTACAACGTGGTTCGCACCAGTATCAATAGTTGTGATTTTTCGAGTGATACCTATAATTATATACAAGATTATGATAGCAGTTTAAGTACTTTTTCTGTGAAACATGATGAGCAATACAGGATTCCTTTATTAAAAAGAGTGAATGAAAAGCTCAATGGAAAAATGTTTTTGTTTGCGACTCCCTGGAGTCCTCCGGGCTGGATGAAAACCAATAATGACATGCTTCATGGAGGAACATTAAAAAAGGAGTAGTACCAATTATGGGCAAATTATTTTGTAAAATTCATAAAGACTTATGAAAAAATGGGCTTACCCATTTCTGCCGTTTCCACTCAAAATGAACCTATGGCCACCCAACGTTGGGAATCCTGCATTTACACTGCTGATGATGAACGTGATTTTATTGAGAATGATTTGGGACCAACCTTAGCTAAAAATAATTTAGGCGATAAAAAAATAATTGGCTGGGATCATAATCGTGATCTGATGTTTCAACGCGCCAGTGTTTTACTAGACGATCCCGCTTCCGCAAAATATATTTGGGCTATAGGCTTTCACTGGTACGAAACGTGGACAAAATCTGCACCGCTTTTTGATAATGTAAAACGGGTACAGGAAGCATTTCCAAATGTCAATTTAATGTTTACAGAAGGTTGCAAAGAAAACTTTGATTATAATAAAATAATGGATTGGAGCCTTGGTGAATTGTATGGTAATAATATTTTGAATGATCTGAACAATGGAATTACGGCCTGGTGCGATTGGAATATTTTACTCGATCAGACTGGTGGCCCAAATCATGTTGGTAATTTTTGTTATGCACCCGTTATTGCCAATACGAAAACCGGTGAAGTTTTTTATACCAATGAATATTATTACATAGGCCAGTTTTCTAAATTTATAAGACCGGGCGCAAGACGAGTGAGTACTTCATCCAACAGGGATATTTTGCAGTCTACTTCTTTTATTAATAAAGATGGCAAACTCGTTGTGGTGGTATTGAACAGAACTGATAATGACATTCCATATCATTTATGGATCAGTGGGAAATGGGCAAAAGCCGTTTCCAAAGCGCACAGCATTGCCACGATTTTGATATAAGTGTTCCTGAAAAAAGAAATTTCACCCAATATTTTTATCAATGCTATAGGAGATGAAGAGAAATTTATCCCTTCAACAGCAACAAAAATTCATTTAAACATGGGCGTCAATAAATTAACAATCTATTTCAAGACAGGTGGATTCGATCTAAAGAGTTTGAAATTAAAAAATTGATATTGCTATTTGGGAAATTTCAATTGATAATATCGTATTTTTTCAAGAAGGCTCATTCGGGCGTAGCGTGGAGAGGGCGAAGGAAGAGATTCTCCAATCGTTACCAAAGGGAATAAAGATAAAAAACTCTTTTCAACAAACTTGCTGGTAAAAAATATATTCTTAATAGCCCTATTTTTAAGAATTTCTTTAATGGCTTTATCATTGTATTCAATCACTTCAAGATTGCTGTCCATAT
>JBDTJV010000080.1:0-7909 GCA_039935675.1 Ginsengibacter sp.
ATTGGTCGCAAAAACCACCAGCCAGATAATGACAGAAAAAAAGATAACCATACGGCCAATCCCTTTACCGATATCTTTATGATCAAATGCGGAAGTATAGTCTTTTCTCATCCGGCTGCTATGTATCTGCAATAAAAATGCTTCGGTAACTGAGATGACAAAAACGATTAGCCCGGCTGTTTGAATAAAGGCATAAGTTCCGGTTGAGCCGAATATCTGCGTCAACGTAACTCTTCCAAAAAAATTACAAATGATAGCAAGAGAATTCAGAACAATATAAAGAACCACGGAAAAGAGTAACACTTTATGTTGCTTGTATTTCTTTTTATAAGTAGACACAATATAAAGCCCCAGCAAAACTGAAAGAATGTTCAAAATCAGCACCAGCCAGCGATTGAAATAATCAGGAAGCCGCAGGTACCTGGACATGGATACGAACAAAAACAATACAATAAAAAGCAACCATGAATAAAATAGCTTGCGCGGTAATCTTTTCCAGAAGGAATAAGTAAGTGTGAGCATCAATAAAAATTCGATGGTCGCTATATATATAAACGGGGCATCGAGATCAAATATAGGCGCCAGGTTTAGCATTACGATTAGGGAACTAAAAAGTGGAAAACGCTTGAGATAGCTGAAATGGAAGCTTTCCAACGTTTTAAGTTTGTCCATTTTTTCCAGGCTTTTGTAATTGAAAAAAACCCAAAAGAAAAATAAAAGTCCACAAAAAAGTAGTAAAAGAAAAAGGTTATGTGTATGAGAAAAATAATAGTTAGCGATTTTTCTTTCGGAATGCACCGATTTTTTCAGTTCCCCTTTCAGGGTTTTAGTTTTGTCGCGCTTCTTAAATTGCCAGAGGTAGTCACTTTCTTTACCGAAAATTCTTCGCCCTGTCGTTTCCATCAAACTTTGCGCCTGCAATTGGAGTTCATTGGTTGTTATTAAATTATCAGAAGTGGCCGCCTGGGTATTAGCGATCAAAAGATTGACGTATTTCATGAGACTATCCGTATTTTTCCACTTGGTGCGCATTTGAATAAGCTGGACAGAAAATGAATCGCGAAGGTCAGGACTGCGAAATATCTTCCTGAGCAAAGTATCTTTTCTCAACGCAAGTATTTTAACCTTAATGCTATCAAAAAGGCTATCGTATTGATTTAACTTGACTGCATAGGTTTTTGAAGTATTATTAATCTGTTTCAGAATTATAGAAAGCATCTGCAGGTTGCGCAGGCTCAGGCTTTTATCATTGGCATTAATTTTTTCCCTGATAATGGCAATAGCAGAATCATCTTCATTAAGATTATCGTTTATTTCAAGAATTGAGGGAATTGGTTCTGACAGAACGGTTGCCTGGTTCAGCGCCTGGAAAGCCTTCTCTATACTTAACAAGTAATCGTTGCTGGTAATCGTATCAGTATTAGCGAAAATAGAGTTTTGAGAATTAGAATGATTACGATTAAATGAATCTGAATTTTGAGAATCAATATTATGGCGAGATACAGAATCTGAATAGAGTGAATTAGGATTATGGCGCTGCAGAGAATCTGAATTTTGTGCGTTTACTACCAAACCCAACAATATAAACGCTCCGATAATATATAGTCTCTTCATAAGATAAAAGAGGTAAAATTACAATATGCAAAGGATTGTCAGGCAATTTTTATCGCATTTGATTTCTATAAAAAACTTTTTTACCAAAACAGAAATCGTCAATAATTATTCGCTTACTGCGCCCATACAATTTTTGTCACCATATTGTCGTTCTTATGTTGATAATCAATCTGATAATAAAATAAATTCGTAATTATTTGTAAAAATTGTTTAAGTTCTTTTATTAATTAATTACTTTGTATTCACAAATACTCTATATGAAAAAAATAAATTTAAGACAACTGTTTCTGTACCTTCTTATTGCATTTGTCTCCTTCTCTGTTGCCTCCTGCAAAAAGACCAAAGATAGCGGTGGGTCGGTAACGCCTGGCAATGGGCAACTTTCAGACGCAGATTCTCTGAAATATTTGATGTACAACATTATGCAGACATCTTTTGTTGATGGAGGAAGAGATACAACTGACTTTCTTCCTACCTATTATTGGTATAAATCTATTCCCAAATTAAATCCATTTAGCACCAGCTACGATTCAGCAGATGTTTTATTGGCACAGATGAAAACGTACCCAATCAATCCTACAACAGGCGGTCCTTACGACAGGTACAGCTTCCTGGATCATGGTGCCGTAGCCGCTGAAATTCAACAGGGAGTTTCCGGTGACCTTGGCATGCAGGTAACTTATGCATCCGACGCCAGTGGAAAAACTTATTTGTATGTTTTATTTGCAGACCCGAATTCTCCTTCAGGTAAGGTAGGCGTAACCCGTGGATGGCAGATCACTGCAATCAATGGAGATAAGAATATTTCGTATGATGGCAGCAACGGACCTAATGTAACCAAAGTAATAAGTGCGGTTTACAATTCAGCTTCTGCCTCTTTTACTTTCCTAACCCCAACCGGAACTACGGTAACCAATACATTGAATGCAGCCAATTACGATATTGATCCGGTTTTGTTTGACACAGTTTATTCCGTAGGAGCAAAAAAAGTTGGGTATTTTGTTTTCAATTCATTTTCCAGTGTAGATAATGGAGGAACAAACGTTACAAGAAATGAATTAAACAGGGTATTTTCTAAATTTCAAAATGCTGGTATTAATTCTCTTATTGTAGACCTCAGGTACAATGGTGGTGGCTCGGTAGGAACAGCTGAATATATCGACAGCCTTATTGCTCCTGCATCTGTAGCCGGAAAAGAAATGTACCACTATATCTACAATGATGTTTTAACGACTAATCTCACCCAGGTAGGTTTGCAGAAACAGGTGCTATTTACAGCCGGAGGAAGTTTAAATCTTGATCACGTATTTTTTATAGGATCCCGAAATACCGTTTCCGCAAGCGAACTCACCATCAACAATCTGAAACCTTACATGGATGTAAAATTAGTTGGTGACACAACGTATGGCAAACCAGTTGGATTTTTCTCTTTTCATATTACGGACTTTCCAAACGGTGGCGCAGAAAAAGCTTTGGCAGATCTCTATGCTATTAACTTTGAAACAAAAAATGCCCTGAACAATGGTGGATATTTTACAGGAATTGTTCCTGATGCTCTCGCCGTAGATTATGTGGATTTACCTTGGGGTAGCACAAGTGACGATAATTTAAAAAAGATCTTTAATTATATTTCTACCGGTACTTACGGTCGTATGAACGTAGCAGAAAGAATGGCTTCTGACAAAAATTTAAGACTTTCAATTCCATCTACTATTGTTCCATTGCGATTTACCGGCATGGTAGATTATCATGTAAGTAATGCCCTGAAAAATGTAATTGAAAAAAGTTTAAGGAGGGCAAAATAGCGATTGGTAAATGATCACGTTATTAAAGTAATTTTTAAAAACGTGTTATTAAACCAATAATATTTTCCTCTTTTAAAATCCTTCCGATTTAAAACGCCATCGATTATTGGTGTTGAAATTCGGAAGGATTTTTTGTTGGCCACTTTTTAAATCCATATAAATTATACGTATCTTCCACTTCAATTCAATAAATATGGAACGACGTTCATTTTTACAGGCTTCCATGATGGCATTTGGAGCTATAAGTTTACAAAAAATAAATTTATTAAAAAATAGGACCATGGATACATGGAACATAACCATGCTTACCCCGGAAATTGGAATTTTTACTGAAAGAGGCGGTACCATAGCTTTCCATTATTCCCCTGGTGGTATGACAGTAGTAGATGCACAGTTTCCGGATACTGCGCAACACCTGATCGATGAATTAAAAAAAAGAAATAAGCAGCCGTACCGTTTGCTTATAAACACCCATCATGATGGGGATCACACTTCCGGAAATATTGATTTCAAAAGTTTAGTGAACCGTGTGTTGGCACATGAAAATTCTGCCATCAATCAAAAAAGAGTAGCGGTAGCAAATAAAAACGAAGACAAGCAATTGTATCCCAATCAAACTTTTTCCCAGGATTGGAAAGAAGACATCGGTAAAGAAAAAATTTCTTTGAATTATTTTGGCCCGGCACACACCGACGGCGACAGTATCATTCATTTTGAAAATGCGAATATTGCCCATGTGGGTGACCTGGTATTTAATCGTCGCCATCCATTTGTAGACCATAGCGCCGGTGCCAGTATGCAAAACTGGGTGAAAGTTTTAGACGCCGCTATGAAAAAATATGATGATAAAACCGTCTTTATCTGCGGTCATTCAGGGAATGATCATGATGTAAAAGGTTCCAAAGAAATGCTTTCCTCTTTTCAGCAATACCTGGTAAATGTTCTACAGTTTGTTGAAACAGAAATGAAATCCGGAAAATCAAAAGAAGACATTTTAAAAGCAACAGAAATACCTGGTTCGCCTGAATGGAAAGGCGATGGTATTGAAAGACCGTTAACAGCTGCATTCGAAGAATTAAGCAATGCCTAAAATTTTGAAACGTCAGCAATCATAGAATTGGTTGAATCATTTAAATCACTATGATTCAATTCAATATTCTATTTTTGCCAACTAATTTTTTATAAACTAAGAGCAAAAAATGTATTCTGAAATCTCTTTTTTTAATGCACTTTTCAACAATTCAAAAGAGAACTGCGTTTTAATTTTAGATACCAATGGGATTGTACTTTCCATTAACCCTGCATTTTGTCACTGTTTTGGTTATTCGGAAAAAGATCTTGTTGGCAAAAGCGCCAACCTGTTATTTACAGAAGAAGATCAAGAGGCAGGAAAATTTGAACATGAACTAAAAGAGGTGCAGGCTACAGGGCAATCAAGTGATAATAATTACCTCGTTAATAAAAACAATGAGATCACATGGGTTTCGGGAGAATCAGTTTTGGTAAAAAATGAAGATGGAAGTTTGGTTATTCTTAAAGTGATCCAGGATATTCATGAGCAAAAAAACAGCGAGATCAGCCTTCGTGAATTAAATAAATTCAACGAAAATATTTTAGAATCTATCAAAGACAGTGTAATAGTTTTAGATGAGCAAATGAACATAGTAAAAGCCAACAAAGCTTTTTTAACCGCTTTTAATTTGCAACAACAGGAAATTCCCAATTTTGATTTTGTATCCCTTATTTCTAAATCCGATTCCGGCTTTCTCATACTGGAAAACATTCAATCAGTATTCATTTCGCAGACCGGCTTTTCTAATAAACATCTTGAAATAAAATCAACTGCAGGAAACAAAAGAATTTTCGAACTTTCCTGTTCCTACTTCATAAATAGCGCATCTAATCATATTCTGCTCATTTTTCATGATGTTACTGTTTACAAAGAACTGGAAAAAGAAAGGGAAGATTTTATTGGCTTTATAACCCATGAATTAAGAAATCCGCTATCAAATGTGCTTCTCCTTAATGAAATAATGCGTGAGGCGATCAACGACAGTGACCTGGTGGTTTTAAAAGAAATGATCGGCCGTTCAGAAAAAAATGCCGAACGCATGAACAAGATGATCGGAGGACTGTACGACGTTACGAAAGTGCACTCAGGCCAGCTTTCCCTTGAATTATCGAAGTTTATTTTTATCGATATGGTAAATGAAGCGATTGAAACCGTGCAGGTATTACAGCCTTTGTATAAAATCAAAATAGCAGGCGATGGCGATTTTGAAATAGAAGCAGACAGATACCGCATTATCCAGGTGATCACCAATTACCTAAGTAATGCGATCAAATATTCAAATGGCAATAAAGAAGTTGTCCTTGGGATTTCGCAATTGAAAAATATGGTAACTGTTCATGTAAAGGACAACGGTTTGGGTATTTCCAAAGAACATCTCCCTTATCTTTTTGAAAGATTTTTCAGAATCGAAAAAACAAAAAATATTGAAGGAATTGGTCTGGGTCTCTATTTGTGTCGTCAAATAATCCGTGCTCATCATGGTCATGTGTGGGCCGAAAGCGAAGTAAATAAGGGTTCTACTTTTTTCTTTTCACTTCCTATGAATACGGCTGGTTTTAAGCGCTAATATCTTTGCTCAAATTAGCCTTCCTTTATCAAAACAAAAAAGCCACTTATTTGCTTGTTTACTATCACAAGGCCAATGCTTTATTGTATTTATTCCTGTATTCGACAGGAGATAAACCAGTAATTTCCCTGAAAACAGTACGAAAAGATTTTGTATCAGAATAACCAACTTCATACATCACTTCATTAATATTTTTTCGACTTCCTTCAAAATGCTTTTTGGCTGCTTCTACTTTTACGCGCTGCATGTACTGGACCAATGTGTTTGAAGTGGCTTTCTTAAACCGTCTTTCCAGGTTACGCCTGCTCACCGCCAGCATGGAGGTAAGCTGATCAACAGAGATCTTTTCCTGGTAATTTTTCTCGATAAATTCCTGTGCCTGTTTTACCTGTTCATCCTGGTGACCTTTTTGTCCCTCA
Organism: Ginsengibacter sp.; assembly: GCA_039935675.1. GTDB lineage: Bacteria > Bacteroidota > Bacteroidia > Chitinophagales > Chitinophagaceae > Ginsengibacter. Next base: position 6,478 of record JBDTJV010000080.1, read on the forward strand.
AAAATAATAAAGGGAGATTGACTTTGTCGATCAATATCTACCTGGAATGTTTTGGAGCAATTAATGGCAACTTCCCTACCGGCATATTTTTCAATGATATACAATATTAAATTAGCAGAAGAAAAAGAACCACCACTACTATAGATACCATTTTCATCCGTAATTACTTTTTCTGCAACCAGGTTTACATCCGGAAATAACCGTGCAAAATCCGTGGCCGCTTTCCAGTGGGTTGAACAACTTTTTTGATTCAACAAACCTGTCGATGCTAATAAAAAAGCACCGATACAAAGGCTGGCAATTTCTGCGCCTTTTTCATATTGCTTCACAATCCATGGGATGGCTTCCTTACTTTCTGCAAGGCTTTTGCAAAAATCATTGTCAAAGGCCGGAATGATTACCAGGTCCGTTTTTTTCACCTCTTTTATAAGTACGTCAGGGTAAAGTGTGCACATGCCATTATCCATCAGGATCGATTTTGAAGCCCCGGCAAGTTCTACTTTGAACATTGGCGGATCTCCTCTTTCGGCCAGGTAACTATTTACAGATAGAAAAGCCCTCCGTGGAATATCTACGCTTCCTATGTTGGTAAAGGAATTTACTAAAATACAAATGTGCTTCATCGTGAAAAATTTTAAAGTACCACAAAAGTATAGAATATTTCTGTCGCAATCGCCCCAGTATATTGACGTTTTTACACACATTTCATAAATCAAAATCCGTCTAAGTTTGTAAATCATTTCAAGATATTCGTTATGGGGAAAATAATTGTTTTCAATATGGTATCTGCTGATGGATATTTTGAAGGAAAGAATAATGACATTACCTGGCATCGCGTAGATAAAGAAATAAAGGATTTCATCATCCGCCAGGCCAGCGGAGCAGATACGATTTTATTTGGCAGAAAAACTTACCAGTTGATGGAGAACTTCTGGCAAAGTGAAAGGGCAATCGAAACTGATCCGGAAGTTGCCGCAATCATGAACAATTATACTAAAATTGTTTTTTCAAAAAACCTTGAAAAAGTCAGTTGGAATAATACAGTACTAATAAAAGAAAACCTGGAGGAGTATTTAGATCATTTAAAAAGCAAGTCTACGAAGGATATAATGATTTTTGGAAGTGCCGATCTCTGTCAAACACTTATTGATAAGAATTTTATTGATGAATTCAGGCTGATGATAAACCCCGTAGTTTTGGGTGGCGGCAGAACCATGTTTGAAAATATAAAAATGGAATTGCAACTACTGAAAACCAAGGTATTCGGCAATGGAAATATTTTATGCCAATATATAAAACGCGACGACAACCCTTAAATCAAACAACAATGATCACTCAGGAAATCCCAATCGAGCCATTATTAAAAGAATGGAAACAAACAGAATTCCGGTTATTGAAAGTTATTTCCACCTATTCTGATGAAAATTTTCAT
>JBDTJV010000081.1:0-2630 GCA_039935675.1 Ginsengibacter sp.
TTGAAACAATATTGGCCGTTTATCCAAGGCATAAAATTATTGTAGATAAATACGTTGAGATGGGCCAGGTTATTGGAATAGGACCTTTTTTGGATAAAGGAAATTTGGGAATATTTAAAACCCGTGAGGCTGCAGAAAAATTTGTGAAAGAAGATCCATTTATACTTGAAGGGCTTGTAAAATCATTTACTATTCATGAATGGAATGATGAGCTTATTCCGGATCTGTGATTCAACTTACACTTATTAGCTTATCGAGAAATAATATTTCTGGCCAGTTTCTAAAAATGGAAAATTACTCACGGCCAATATACCTTTACAGAATTAAAAATCCGGATTATTTCTTCGTTTACTGTGGTTGGCATCTTAAAAATAACTCAAGAGTGATTCCGGTGCACTATGAATCATGCAATAGTATTCGGATAAAATCTTTGGGAATAGGATTTTAGTCGTTGTAATCGTGATCACAGAAAGTAATCTTTTTGAATAGTTTATGCTTGTTATTTGTAATTTTCATCTTGAGATTGAATTCTTCAATCTGTGCTTCAACAAGAAAGACTTTGATGAAATACTCTTATTAAATTTCAAATAATTTATTCTCCATTTTAAAAAAAACGGTGATGAAAAAAATTGCTTTCATTTCTCTTGCACTCTTTAATTTTTTGGCAAGTTCTTTCGCTCAAAATAATTCCTACAATTGTTACCCAACCAACTGGTGGGTAGGCATGAAATGGAATAAAGTGCAGATAATGATACACGGAGCAAGTATTGGCGACGCCAATGCCTATACGATAAATTATCCCGGAGTAATATTAGAAAAAGTAGATAAAGTAGAAAGTAATAATTATGTTTTTCTGGATATAAATATCACCGCTTTTGCGAAGGCTGGAATATTAAAAATTAAAGTAAAAGGAAAAGACTCTTCGTTCAATATAGATTTCCCTATTATGAAAAAACGTATGGGAAATGGAACTGCTTTCGCCAGAGGCGTAACTTCTAAAGATTTTATTTACCTCATTATGCCTGATAGATTTAGTGATGGTGATAATACGAATGATCGTGTGCCAGGTATGAGAGACCAAAGTCTCGATCGTGATTCTGTTTATTCACGCCATGGCGGCGATCTAAAAGGAATCGAAAACCACCTTGATTATTTGAAATCTCTGGGAGTGACTACACTCTGGTTGAATCCTGTTATTGAAAACGATATGCCTAATCGGACGGAACATGGATATGCCTTTACCAACCATTACAAGATAGATCCGCGACTGGGCGGCGAAAAAGCGTACCATGAGTTAATTGATAAGGTGCATGACAAGGGAATGAAAATTATCCAGGACGCAGTTTATAATCATGTGGGAAGTTATCACTTTACCGTTCTTGATCTGCCAATGAAAGATTGGCTACATCAGTGGCCGGTATATACCAATACCAATTTTAAAGACCAGGTACTTTTTGACCCTTATGGCAGTACGAAAGAAAAAAAGATAATGAGCGATGGCTGGTTTACTCACTCTATGCCTGATCTGAACCAGGAAAATCCTTACGTTGCCAATTTTTTAATTCAACATGCCATATGGACTGTGGAAGAATTTGGGATTGACGGCTGGCGAATAGATACTTATGCCTATAATAATCTTGATTTTATGAACCGCTGTAATAAAGCGCTCATGGATGAATATCCGCATATCACCATGTTCGGGGAAACCTGGGTTCATGGAGTAATCAACCAAAGTTATTTTGTACAGAATAAGTATAATATCCCATATAAAAGCAATTTGCAGGCACCTACTGATTTTCAAACTTTGTGGGCTATTACAGACGCAATGACTAAAGATTTTGGATGGACAGATGGTGTAAATGAACTTTATACAACACTCGCGCAAGATTTTGTCTATAAAGATCCGATGCGGAATGTAATTTTTTTAGACAATCATGATCTGTCACGGTTTTATTCTGTAATAGGGGAAGATATGTTGAAATACAAAGCCGCACTGGCATGGCTTTTTACCTGCAGAGGAATTCCGCAATTATATTATGGAGATGAAATAGGCATGGAGGGGCTTACATCCCCGAATGATGGCTATGTGCGAAAAGATTTCCCGGGTGGGTGGGCTTCTGATACTGAAAATAAATTTTCAAAACAAGGACGTGATGCAAAAGAAGAAGAGATATGGGAATACATTTCAAAGCTGGCTAACTTTCGTAAAAATTCTTCAGCAATTACAACAGGGAAGATGATGCAGTTTGCTCCCGTAAAAGGAGAATATGTTTTCTTTAGGTACGACAGCAAACAAACAATTATGACTGTTTTAAACACAGCAAAGGAGAAATTGAGTATAGGGCTCAAGAATTATAATGAAAGAACAGAAGGTTTTTCAAAAATGAGAAATGTAATTACCGGCGAAGTTAAACCAATAGAAGATTTCACTTTAGAACCAATGCAAAGCGTCGTTTGGGAACTTATAAAATAGTTTAAATTATTACTTAAACTGGTTTTCAGCGATTAAGTCATTAAAATTAGCTACCTGTAAATATATTTCCAATTTTTAAAACGGGAGGTTAATAATTTTCGAATATTGATCACCCTCTTCCCTGTCAAAAAATTACTTACTTGTAACATCTTAGATC
>JBDTJV010000082.1:0-2866 GCA_039935675.1 Ginsengibacter sp.
TGAATTAAACGTTGTGGATTACATTATTAAGCCAATAACTCCGGTAAGATTTATCCAGGCTATTGATAAAGCGAGGCAACTCCTGGAAAGCAGCAACGAGGAACTGAAGATGGATAACCAGGAATTCGTTTTTATCCGGGATTCTAATATTATTCGCAGGCTAAAAGTTGATGATATTTTATTTGCTGAAGCCATGGGTGATTTTGTAAAACTGCATACGCCTTCCAAATTTTTTGCCGTACACACTACTTTAAAATCTGTGGAAGAACGTTTATCCCCCAACAAGTTTATTCGGGTACATCGCTCTTATATTGTTGCCGTTAATAAAATTGAAACCATCCAGGATGGATTTTTGGTTTTAAATGGTAAGCCCGTTCCTGTGGCAGATGCCTACAAAGCCGCATTGAATAAAAAGATGAATATTATCTAATTGCTTTTCTTCCATGATATCAATTTCTTTTCTTTGCTTATCCATGCAGTTTTTTTTATTCAACTACCAAAAATGCCTGTTGAACGATTATCTCCTTGTACCCGCGATAGAAGAAGGTAGTTTTAGGAGTGGATGAGCTGAACAGGTCTTCCTATGTTTCTTCATAAGCAATGAGATTTACTCGGAATAAAAAAATGAAAATATTTTATACGATAGTATTTTTTTTATCTACTTTTTTGTTGATATTCCTGGTGTTTGATTTATTGCAAATGACTGAAAAAAAGATTAATGTGTTTAGCTCAAATCTTGTGATTAGCCTAAGTCTCCTAATTTTAGGTATCCTTTTAAGTATAGCTTTGCTTGCATTTGCACTTTTGCGGTTTTTGAAAACACCACCATCAGATGAGCAAACATAAATTTTAATAGAGTACTATTATTTAAAATGGCCGATAAAAAACTTCCACTTATAATCCTTGCAGCCTTTATTCTTGGCACGGTATTACTCATCTATGCCCATAATATTTTCACTAAAAATAATGATGCCCTTATTAAGGGAAACGAAAAAGTGTTAAATGAAGTAAGGGTAAATTCGCAGCTTAAGGATTTGGAAAAATCTATCATCACTATAGAAAGTACAGTAATAGGGACGGTCGTTACCAGTGACACATCGTATTTCAGAGGTATCATGGGAAATATCGCGGAAACAGAATCCGATATTGATCAATTGCAGCGAATTTCGGATGATGACAGCTCAGACTTTTACGTAGACAAGCTGGACACCTTGGTTCAGCGAAAAGTTCTGTTTAGCAAACAAATTTTAGATACTTTTCATTTTAAAGGCAAATATGCCGCGGAAAATATGTTTAATAGCCTTTACGGAGCAAGGCTAACTGATTCCATAATTAAAACGCTCGATAAAATAGTAAGTACAAGGAAAAAACATTTTGATGATGCAAACATTGCTATTAAGAAAGGCAGTCAAAAAGCGCAACAATTCATTACTATGCTTATTGCGTTTGTATTAATCGGGTTTGCCGTTTTATTCTGGTTTATAATAAATACAATGCGCCGACAGGGAAATTTAATCCATCAATTAAATATTTCAGAAAAAAAGACAAGAGACTCGTCCCTGGTAAAGGAAAAGTTCCTTGCAAACATGAGTCATGAAATCCGCACGCCAATAAATGCTATCCTGGGTTTTACTAATCTTTTACAAAGAAAAAAACTGGATAAAGAATCCAAGGAACATGTTGAGACCATACAGAAGTCTGGAGAGGGCTTATTAACCATCATCAACGATATTTTAGACTTGTCAAAGATAGAGGCTGGAATGATGCGAATAGAATCCACGCCGTTTAGTATCCGGGGCCTGGTACATTCGGTTGAAACTATGTTTGTTGGTAAAACGAGAGAGAAAGGATTAGAGTTTTCGACAAGTATAGATACTACTATGCCGGATATACTTAACGGAGATGCCACGCGACTTACACAGATGTTAGTGAATCTTATCGGCAACGCCATAAAATTTACCAATAATGGAAGTATTGCTGTTCGCATTACCAACGAAGGAATAAAGGACACGATAGTTGACACAGGAATTACCATCACGGATACGGGGATAGGAATCGAACCTGAAAAAATAGAAAAAATGTTCGAACGATTTCAGCAGGCAGATGATGCTGCTACAAGAAAATATGGCGGAACTGGCCTTGGGCTGGCAATTGTAAATGACCTCATTCAACTTCAAAAGGGAAGTATAAAAGTGCAAAGCGAGCCCGGTAAAGGAACAAATTTTCGGGTTATTATTCCCTATAAAATTGCAACGGTGGATATGGGCATGCGCAATTTAGATGAATTGAATGTTTCGAGTTTTGCAGATGTAAAAATCCTGGTGGCAGAAGACAATGAAATCAACCAAAGCCTTATTAAATATTTATTTAAAAGTTGGAACCTCGCTTATGATTTGGCAAGGAATGGAAAGGAAGCGGTTGAACTATTACAAACAAAAACCTACAACCTTGTTTTGATGGATATCCAGATGCCGGAAATGGATGGCTATACCGCTACCGGGGAAATAAGGCACCGTTTAAAACTGGATATTCCTATTATTGCCATGACTGCTCACGCATTTGCCGGCGAAAGGGAAAAATGCCTGAGTTACGGTATGAGCGAATATATTTCAAAACCAATTAGGGAACGGCATTTACATGATTTGCTTAACCAATTTATACAAAAGACAAATTCCGTTCAACCGCAAAAAAAACGTGTTGAGGAATTAGTTCCTGGCGCATACAGATATATCAACCTTGACTATATGAATGAAATCAGCGAGGGTAATAAGGAGTATGAAAAAACAGTTACGGAACAATTTATCGAGGCAATTCCACGGGCATTGGCAGCGCTTGAAATAGCCAGGGAAAATAAGGATATAATCGC
>JBDTJV010000083.1:0-2710 GCA_039935675.1 Ginsengibacter sp.
TGGTGAGGGATTACCCGGATATTCAACAAATGGTGAGGCTCGGATACCAGGGAGATATCCTGGTGAAAAAAGACAATCAGAATGTGCAGGATCATCATGCGGTATTTGCAGACTCGACCTTCTTCAAAGTATTTACAATTCCTATGATTGAAGGTGATCCAAACACTGCGCTAAATGAACCCAACTCAATAGTAATTGATGAAACAACCGCTAAAAAATATTTCAATACAACAGATGTAGTTGGTAAAACTTTATTTGTAGATAATAAAACGAATTGTAAAATCACCGGTGTTATAAAAGATATTCCCAGCCAGTCTCATTTTCATTTTAGTTTTATCCGCCCAAAAAGAGACGGCCAGCAAAATAGCTCATGGCTTAGCAACAACGTTTACAATTATATTTTGGTGAGGCCCGGTGTATCAAGGCAAAAAGTACAAAGCGATGTAAATGCAACAATCAATAATTACCTGGGTAAAGAATTAGAAGGTCAATTGCATGCCTCTTTAAAAGATTTGACAAAAAAAGGGAATTATTTTATTTACCATGCCACACCGCTTACCGATATTCATTTGCATTCAGATAAATCTTATGAAATAGAAGCCAATGGAAACATCAATTATGTATATATTTTTTCAGTGATTGCCATTTTGATTTTGTTGATTGCCTGCGTTAATTTTATGAACCTTTCCACAGCACGATCTGCCAACCGTGCAAAAGAAGTAGGCATCAGAAAAGTCGCAGGTTGTTTAAGGTCTCACCTGATCATACAGTTCTTATCTGAATCTGTTTTAGTAAGTTTTTTATCGCTTCTGCTTGCGATTATAATCGCTGTATTATTACTTCCGTTTTTTAATGAGCTCGCAGGGAAAGCAATGCATGTTAGCACATTATTTTCAACCTGGCTTTTTCCGGTTATGATAGCATTGGTTTTCTTTGTAGGAATAATTGCCGGCAGTTATCCCGCATTTTATTTATCATCCTTTCAGCCGGTTGATGTATTAAAAGGAAAAGTTGCAAAAGGTTTTAAAAATAGTTGGTTGCGCAGCAGCCTGGTTGTATTTCAATTTGTCATTTCAATCATGTTAATCATAGGCACAATTGTTATTTACAACCAGCTTAATTTTATACGCAACCGCAAAATAGGATATAACCGCGACCAGGTTTTGGTGTTGCACAATGCTTATTACCTTGATAAGCAAATACACAGTTTCAAAAATGACTTATTAAATATTCCGGGTGTTACCAGTGCCACGATTACCGGTGACCTTCCAACAGGTACTAATTATGATAATGAAGGCTGGTTTCGCGATCCAACAATGGATGCATCGCGGACTGTGGTACTAACTAATTTTTATATCGATGAAAATTATATCCCCACATTAGGAATGCAAATGGAAACAGGCAGAAACTTTTCGAAAGATTTTCCTTCTGATTCAGCGGCTGTCTTACTTAATGAGGCCGCGGTAAAAGTGCTTGGCTTCAAAGATCCGCTTAAAGAAACTTTATATCGGCCAAACTTCAATAATGGAGCTATGGGAGGTACTCCCTATCATGTTGTAGGAGTGGTAAAAGATTTTAATTTCAGTTCAATGCATCAAAAGGTCGGGCCTCTTATTATTCAGTTAGGAGATAATGAAGGCAGCATTGCCTTGCGCATTGATACAAAAAATATCCCTTCAATAATTGACAAAGTTCAGAGTGAATGGAAATCTATGGTACCGGGCCAGCCCTTCAGTTATTCATTCATGGATGCCGATTTCAATAAAACATACAATGCAGAGCAACGTACCGGAAAGTTATTTATCACATTCGCCATATTCGCCATTTTTATCGGATGCCTCGGATTGTTTGGTTTGGTTACCTATGCAGCAGAACAACGCATCAAAGAAATTGGAGTGCGAAAAGTATTGGGCGCAAGTGTAAGCAGCATTGTAATGATGCTTTCAAAAGATTTTGCAAAACTGGTAATTATTGCTTCGCTGATTGCATTCCCCGTAGCTTGGCTTGCGATGAATAAATGGTTGCAAAGTTTTGCTTATCGCATTGATATAGAATGGTGGGTGTTTGTGATAGCAGGTGTTATCGCTATTTTGATCGCATTGATTACGGTGAGTTTCCAGGCGATAAAAGCAGCGATAGCAAATCCGGTGGAGAATTTGAGGAGTGAGTAATGTGCTAATGTGCTGATTAGCCAATTTGCTAATGAGAAAAAGAGGAATATTAATTATTTGTTGGTTTACTGTATACCGATCATGATTAAACGTAAAATACAATGATAAAAAATTATTTAAAAATCGCGTGGAGCAATCTAAATAAGAACAAAGCTTTTTCTTTCATTAATATCTTTGGATTAACCATTGGTATTTCTGCGTGTATGATGATCTTTCTTTTCATTATGAATGAATTTAGTTTTGACAATTTTCATAAACAAGGCAATCATATTTACCGCGTGATGCGTCATTTTGAAAACGAAGGAAAATCATCAAGGGTATCGTATTTGTCTGGCCCTTATGCTCCGGCGCTGCTCAATGATTTTAAAGGTGAAATACTAAAAGCGGTTCGTGTAAATCCAACCGATAACCTGGTTACGATTGGCGACCGGTCCTTTCACGAAAAGAGAGTGATTGAGAATACCAAAAAGCCATGTTTTAGGCTCACTCTTCTCTTCAAATTTTTCGAAAGACTGAAAAGCGGCTATAAAAGTTTCCTG
>JBDTJV010000084.1:0-3638 GCA_039935675.1 Ginsengibacter sp.
TACCTGTCTGTTCCTGGCAGAAGGGTTCAGCTATATGGATGTGTGAGTGATGCTCATGGCTTTGTTCATTTTGATCTAAAGGATTTTTATGGTCCCAGCCAGGTTGTATTGCAAACCAATACCACAAAAGACAGCATTTATCACCTGGAGATTTCAAGTCCTTTTTCTGAATCTTTTTCTAATATTTCTTTCCCGTCATTTGCTGTTTCTGAAAATGACCGTAACGAAATGGAAACATCCAATCTTCACATGCAAATTGAAAATGGATATCATCAAAATGAGTTACAGAAATTTCAGGCTCCGGACATTGATTCCTTGCCTTTTTATTACAAACCTTCAAAAACCTATTTGCTAGATGATTATACCCGTTTTACTACCATCGAAGAAGTAATGCGTGAATATGTAATTGAAGTAAACGTTATTAGAAGGCAAAAGAAATATCACTTTAACACGTTTAACAATCCTGGTTTTTTGCTTCAAAATTTACAGCCTGTAGAAAAGGTCTTTGAAAAAGATCCACTTGTTTTGTTAGATGGTGTTCCGGTTTTTGACGTGGATAACATCATTGCTTACGATCCATTAAAAGTGCAAAAACTCGAAGTAGTTGATGAAAGATATGTGTGGGGACCGATCATCGCTAATGGTATTGTAAGCTATACAACGTACCAGGGGAATCTTCCCGGTTTTACGCTAAATCCACATGATATTGTTTTGGATTATGATGGTTTACAAAAACAGAGAGTTTTTTATTCCCCGGATTATTCCACAGAAAAGTCGCAACAGAGCCGGCTTCCGGATTTCAGGGATGTTTTATATTGGTCACCCAATATCAAAACTGATTCATCCGGAAATGGAAATATTTCTTTTTATACCGGCGATGTTCCCGGTAAATACCTGGTAGTTTTACAGGGGATTTCTGACAACGGTGATGCCGGAAGTGAAAATTTAATTTTGAATGTAGGAAAATAAAAAAGCCAGGTTTCAATTTTTTTGAAAATAAAAAACAAGTTTTTTTGTTCCTTTACTGTAATTTTTTTTCTTGCATTCTTTGAAAAAGGAAAACCATGTTATCTTCAATCTGATACCATTTTACTTTTCAAAAAAGTATCCCTTCTATTGAGATTTCTCGTGGCGTTTTGTTGGTTTTTTCATCCTCCTATTTATTCCTGGAAAGTATTAATATTTTAATTATTTTTAATAGTTATTGCGTCTTTTTGTTTGATATAATGATAAATAGAAATGAACCATCATCTTCCATTTTTAGAGATTACCATCATCATTCCTGGTTGGTCCTGGCCAGTCCTTGTAGTAGTTTTCATTGTATCACCTTACGTATTATACCAGTTTATTAAGGGGCGTGAAAGAAAGATCCTGGGAATTCAATCGACAAAAATTGAACTGGAAAAACTTCGCGCAGAAAATTTCAAAAGCCGTCTTGAAATAGAACAGATCAACAATTTCTTTTCCACATCTTTATTAATAAAGAATGATGTGGACGAAGTATTGTGGGATGTTTCAAAAAACCTGATAGCAAAACTAGGCTTTGAAGATTGCCTCATTTACATGTGGAACAGCGAAAAAACGAGGATGGTACAGAAAGCCGGGTTTGGCATCAAGGATTCTAAAGAGATATTGGTTGCGTTTCCCTATGATCCAGCTCCTGGTGAAGGTATTGTTGGAATTGTTGCTCAATCCGGGGAGGCAATTATTATAAATGACACTTCCAAAGATTCTCGTTATGTGGCAGAGGGCTATAGTGGCCAAAGTGAAATTTGTGTGCCGATAAGATATGGTGAAGAAGTTTTGGGTGTAATAGATTCAGAGCATTCGCAACTTGGTTTTTTTACTGAGAGTCACTTGCACCTGATATCAACTATTGGAACATTAATGGCCACAAAAATAAAATCTATTGAAGCTGATCACCAGTTAAGAAAGCAAAAAGCGGAACTGGATAACATCTCCAAAAAATTAGCTGAATTGCAATTAGCGGGTTTGCGAAGCCAGATGAACCCTCATTTTATTTTCAATGCACTCAATTCGATTAAAAAATTTGTTTTAAAAAATGAAGCCGAAAATGCGGACAAATATCTTGGTAAGTTTTCCCGGCTGATCCGTGATATCTTAGACACCAACCGCGAGGAAAAAATTGGTCTTCAGAAAGAATTGGATATGCTGACTCTTTATCTTGAACTGGAAAAACTTCGATTTGGGACAAAGCTTCAATATGAGATAGAGGTTGATCATTCTTTAATGGAACAGAATTTATCAATTCCTACTATGATTATTCAGCCTTTCATAGAAAATGCGATTTTACATGGTATAATGCACAAGGATAATGAAGGAAAAGTTTTAATTTCATTTTTAGATAAGCAAACCCACATTGAAATAAATGTAAAAGATGATGGAATAGGAAGAAAGATGTCTGCTGAACTGCAACAGAGCAAAATTAAAAGCCACACTTCGTTGGGAATTGAAGTAACTGCTGCGCGTCTTGTGGCGCTGAAAAATATTCCGGAAGTTCCGGTTGGGCTAGAGATCAATGACCTGGAAGAAAATGGAGCCCCTGCCGGAACATTAGTAAAAATATTTATTCCTAAATAACTCAAATCATATTTTATGATCAAAACTATTATTGTAGAGGATGAACAGCAAAGCCGGGAATTGTTAGAATTAATGCTCGAAAAATATAATGATGTTATTACAGTAACTGATTCCTGTGCTACCCCTGCAAAAGCGATCGAAAGCATAACAAAACATGCTCCGGACCTGGTTTTTCTTGATATTGAAATGCCAAAGATGAGTGGTTTCGACATGTTAAAAAAAATAGGAGATATTAATTTTAAAATCATTTTTACGACTGCCTATAATAAATACGCTATAAATGCAATTAAGATAAACGCGATGGATTATTTAATGAAGCCCATCGACGATGAAGAGTTAGGGAAAGCGATACAAAAGTGTCAACTGGATCATGAGCTAAAAAAATCCAACCAAAAAATGGATGCTTTATTTCAAAACATTGGCAAACAGCATTCCCTGGATACCACACTTACTCTTTCTTCTCTTGACGGTACCCGGTTTATCAAAATGAAAGACATTTTACGACTCGAAGCGAGCGGGAGGTATACAAAATTCTACCTTGTAAATAAAGAAGTGCTTGTCGCAAGCCGAACAATTGGAGATTTTGAAAAAGCATTAATCAATCATGACTTTTTCAGGATACATGAATCACACATAGTGAACCTTTATTTTATTGACAGGTTTTATAAAGGCAATAATTTTGTACTTCTTACAGACAAAACTGAACTACCGCTTGCCCGCCGAAGGAAAGAGGAATTTTTAAAAATAATACCAAAAATCTGATCTAAATTTTAACGTTAATTACATGATTTGCCCCGCTTTACCTGCGAATATGGCTAACCGTTATTTTCTTTGAATTCTTACCTTATTCTTAAAGATATTTGCGTTGTAAAATATGGAATTCACGTTAATGCTTTTCCTATAGTTTTGCACGCTTCCCCATCATTTATACATAAGAAAGTAACTAATTATATGAATCTAAATTCAGATGTTGGGTGGTGGTCACTTTTAGCGAAAAAGGACCAACTTGAAATGGCCATTCTTTTATGTAAAAATGC
>JBDTJV010000085.1:0-3028 GCA_039935675.1 Ginsengibacter sp.
TGGAATGCCACTTTCATTCTAATTCTATTTACTTATTTACACCATCTATATATGGATTTTGTACAGCCGTTATCCATGCAGTATGCAGGTCAAATATCTTCTTATCTAAGTGCCATTCCTGCCACAGCTATTACCATGTTTGGGGTTAGTGTTCAACTTTATCATTCAAAAATTAGATGGGGTATAATCCCACTGATGTTTTTGTTGGGCATGGCAGGTTGGGCCATTGGAGGCTTTGCTGCACTAGTATATTCTACCATAGCTGTTAATAAGATTCTTCACAATACTCTATGGGTTCCGGCATATTTTCACACCTACACACTTATGGGAATTGTCTTATTTATCCTTGGGTTTTTGTTTTATCTTTTCCCGGCAAAAAACAACAAGCAAGAACATAAGTTAGCTAAAGCAGGCTTCTGGATTTTTGTAACAGGTTCTGTCGGATTTTTACTTATGTTGTACCTCGGAGGCCTCAGCAGTATTCCAAGCAGTTACGCACGCTATACAGGAATGGGAATAGTAAGTATGCACGCGAGAGCTGTCGATCTTTCACAAGTATCGGTCGCTTTCATCATTTTATTATTGATAGGACTTTCTATCATGTACTTTTTTTTATTAGCAAAGCTTCGCAGGAAGCCTGGCGATGTCAATTGATGACTCAAACGTATTCTACCACAGTAAATGAATAAATAATGCGGATTTCTATTTTCCTGTTTTGAAAAGATTTTTGTTCGGCATGAAGGTGCTGAAGTAGATGACCGATTAAAATGAAAGTTGATAGAAGCGATCTTCAAACAAGAGATTTCAGAATTGCTGAGTTAAGCCCTTGAAGAGAGCTTATAACAAAAAACTCATTTTAGTTTCACAAACACATTCCCGGTCTTTATATCGCTCGCCAGGTGGTTTATGGTTTCTGTTTCAAACAACCCAATCAATTGGTTCTTAATTATCCTGTATTTTGAATGCATTGGGCAGGGCTGTTTTTCGGAACATTTTGCCAATCCCAATACACACTGATCAAGCAATTCATCTTCGCCCATTGCTTGTAGGACCGCACGCACAGGAAGATTCTTGGCTTTTTCAGTCATGTAAAAACCACCATGCGGACCAGTTGTTGAACGAATAATTTTATTATTCTTTGTGAGCGACTGCAATATTTTTGCGGTAAATGACCTGGGCGAACCAATAGCTTTGGAAACCTCTTCTATTCCAATTTTTTTTTCTTCAGTCCCTTTTTGAGCAATGTATAGTGTAGCCCTCAGGGCATATTCTGTTGATTTGGAAAACATACATAAACTTTTTTTTGAAAGACCAATTTATTTAAAAGCAAGAAAACCATAAGTAAAATTTACTTCCCGTTTTTATTTTGCAAATTCATTGCATAAGAAATAGGCGGGTTTTTCTAGCAGCGGTAAATTACAAATATTAATCCGGAAGCTGCAAAGTTCTGAAGATTAAAACATTCCCAGGAAGAACCGGGCGTATTTCAAATTGTCGCTTCGATTTCGGTCGGTGGAGACACCGACCGAGGCTGGGCCGAGGTTTGTCTTGTCCTCACAAACCACCTAAGCTGCGACAATTTGGAATGCACCCGAAGAACCTTTCCTGGAATATTGAAACATTTATATGAAAATTTACATAGTTAATGTCAGTTTGTTGTAATTAAGGAAAAAATAGTCTTTTATGTTTTTTAATTCAGGAATCAATAGAAAAGAAAGGTGAATCATAGCCAGTATTTATAAACATCTAAGCTATAGGTAGAAATTTTATCAGGAATATTTGCAAGGCGTTTGAGCTGCATTTATTAAGAGGTAAGATTCCCCAGGATGCGAAACCTCTATATGGCAAGGCAATTTAAAAAAGATAATGTTTTATAAGGTTCTTAAAATACCTCCATCAATTTTGCCAAAGAACCACGAGAAGAAATGCCTGTTAATGAATTTTAGAAGCCATTGATAAAAGAGTGTCCAAATTAAAACAAAAGAAGTTTAAAGAGTTTATTGTCCGGATGATGTAAATTAAATAATAATAAAAGATATTTTTATCCTTTATTATTAAATTATATATACTTTTGTTAAGGCTTCAGGTTTTACTCCAATTGAAAGAACTGACGGCACTCAATTTATTGGAATCGTCTTCCTGGTTGAAGTATCGTAACGAAATAAGATTGATCGATAAAATAAGATTTTAATAGTACAGGCATTCGGCCTTAATTCAGTCCCTCCCCTATCTAGCGTGTGCTACGTGATTAAATAAAAATTTATATAGTAAACTCATAACTATGAACCCATCTATGATCCTTATGATCTTGCAGGACTATGCCGTCATTATCTCAATGTCTATAGGCATATTGGTTGTGGCTGTAGTCATATTTTTGATGGCTACCTCATCAATTGGAGAAGACAATGACTCGGCAAAACACAAGACCTATAAAATGAGAGGCCGCTACTTTTTTGGATTAATTGTGGTCCTTATAATATTTCTGTTTATGTCATTGCGATTTTTACCATATCCCCGCTTTCAAGGCACTCCTGACGAAGAAGTAACGGTAGTAGGAATGCAATGGACATGGAAAATGGCTCCAGGTTTATCTAATCAAATCCCCGCTGAATTTACAGGAACTAATGAAATAAACTTACCGGTAAATAAGAGGATTGAATTCATAGTTACCTCTTCAGATGTAAATCACGATTTTGGTATCTATAATAATAAAGGAGTTCTATTGGCACAAACGCAGGCAATGCCCGGGTACCACAATAAGCTACAATACAAGTTTACTAAAAAAGGTGATTATTCCATTCTCTGCCTGGAATATTGCGGCCTTGCACATTCGTTTATGATGGGAACTATTCACGTTAACTAAAATTAAAAAAAGTATTATGATACAATTAGAAGCGGTTCAATTAAAAAAAGAAAGAAGACTCGCAATTGTCTGGAGTGTTACTTTTTTGATTGTGTTTCCCTTACTGATTACCCTTGGGCTTTTGATGCGTCTCAACCAGGGAGAAATAATAAAGCTACCCATCAA
>JBDTJV010000086.1:0-7452 GCA_039935675.1 Ginsengibacter sp.
TCAGCATGCGCGCCGCCATTTAAAATATTCATCATTGGTATCGGAAGAATTTTAGCGTTTGTTCCACCAATATATCGGTAAAGAGGAAGATTAGCTTCCAGCGCTGCGGCTTTAGCCACAGCAAGGCTTACGGCTAGTATCGCATTTGCACCTAATTTACTTTTATTTTCAGTACCATCAATCGCAATCATTTTTGCATCGATTCCGGTTTGGTCAGCTATGTCCCAACCAATTAGTTCATCGGCTATTAAAGTGTTTACATTCTTAACTGCTTTAAGAACTCCTTTGCCCGAGTATATCTTTTTATCATTATCACGTAATTCAACTGCTTCGTGGATACCAGTACTGGCTCCTGAAGGAACGGCGGCTCTTCCGAGGTATTCATTTTCTGTTATTACATCTACTTCTATTGTAGGATTGCCACGGCTGTCTAAAATTTGCCTGGCATGAATGTTTGCGATGTAGCTCATTGTGTGTTTTATTGATTTATTAAAAAGTTATTATTAAAAATTAAATTAACGTATCCAAAGGAATGACAAAATTTTTGATGATCAGAAGAAATTATTATCGCTTTTTTTACAGATGCAAGAGCAAGAACAAAACAATCAGCAAAGGAAACTTTATAGTTCACTTTAAAATAACCGATCTGCTTTATGAATTCGTTAGTAAATGTGTTGGAAAATGACAACGGTAGCAACGATAGATCTTTGATCATATTTTCAGCTTCATTTATATTCGATGTTCTTAAAGTATCAAAATAAACTTCAGCAACAGTTGCTTTATGAATATAGATCATACAATCTTTTTCCAAAGCCTTTTCAAAAGTATCAGCAACTCTTTGAGCGCCATTTTCTTTTCTTAGATACGCAATTAAGGCACATGAATCTAAGACATACAAATCCCTCTTCATCTATCAAGTTTCTTTTCTTCCTGTTTACGTTTTGCAAAATCTTCACTGCCCGACATGCTATTTCTATATTTTCCCATTGCATCATAAATAGCCTTGTACTTTTTAGGAATCTTCTTCTGTTCTGGTTTCTTTAATTCTTCCATTAACGAAACTACTTTACCAAGCTTTTCTTCAGGAACTTCATCAACCAGCTGAAGGATTTTTTCTTTATTTTTTATAGCCGGCATAAAATTTCTTTATTACAAATTTAATTTTCTTTCACTAAAGATTGAATTAATCAATCTGTCGTTTTCTATTAACTTTTGCAAACTTATAGTAAACCAACAAATATTAAGAATTTCTATTTTTCAAATAAAAAGACTCTTTTATTTCGCAAACACCTTCTTCAAAATATCTGTAGCTCTTGCAGCGGGGTTTTGTCTGATATCTATTTCCTCTTTGGCCACATAATAAAATATTCCATCAAGCGCTTTGCCGGTTACGTAACTATTGATATCAGTGTCCACGGGCTTGGACGAAAAGCGATTATAGGCGCTGAATACTTCTTTCCAATATTTGGCGGCATCGGTCTTTTTCAAAGATTCTTCAATCACAGGTTTGAAAGAAGCCACTAGGTCGGGAGTGGTGGTTTTTCTTAAATAGGCGGTAGCTGCAGTATCCTGGCCACGCAAAATATTCAGTGCATCAGTCACTGTCATTTGTTTGATAGCAGAAAGAAAAATAGGGGCTGCGGATTTTGCTGCATCTTCTGCTGCACGATTCATACTTAATTCTGCATTGTCTACCAGCTTGCCCATACCGAACATTCTCATTTTGCTTTCGATATCCTGTACTTGTTTTGGAAGCAAGATTTTGACAACCGCATCTTTAAAAAAACCATCAACTGCGGAAAGTTTATCACTGCTTTTTTGAGCGCCGAGAGAAAGTGCCTCTTTTAACCCTGAAACAATTTGATCTGAAGATAAATTACTACCTGAAGAATTTTTCGAAAGCATTGAACTGGCTTTTTTAAACAAACCCCCCAGTTTTTGCGAAGAATCGTTTTGCGCAGAAAGTGAAATAGAGAATAAAATCAAGGTAGTTATCGTAATAAACTGTTTCATAGGAATTTTTTTATAATATTTTGGGTTCAAATGTAAAGACTATTAGAAAACGAACAGACGCAAAAAATGTTAATTCGTTTAATTGGACCCTTCCTACATTTTAAATTTATACCCTACTCCCTTTACAGTTGTAATGCAGTCATCACCTAATTTTTGCCTGATCTTTCTTATATGAACGTCAATTGTTCTATCGCCCACTATTACTTCAGTTCCCCAAACTTTGTCCAGGATCTCATTTCTCAAAAAAACTTTTGCCGGTTTTGAAGCCAGCAAGGCAAGTAATTCAAATTCTTTTCTTGCCAAAATAATTTCTTCATCCTTTGAGAAGACCATATATTTCTCACGATCGATTAAGAGGTCTCCAATTTGCAGAATACTACCGGATTCTTTAATGATCCTTCTGAAAAGTGCATTCACACGACTTATTAAAACTTTAGGACTAATGGGTTTGGTAATATAATCATCTCCCCCTGTTTCAAGACCTTTTATCTCTGTGCTGTCATCATTGAGCGCAGTCAAAAAAATAATGATCGTATTTTCAAATTCTTTTTTGGAACGGAGGATCTTACAAACCTCAAATCCCGTTTTCCCGGGCATCATCACATCAAGAATTACCAGGTCAGGGTTGTATAATTTTGCCATATCAACAGCTTCATCACCGTTGATCGCTTTGATAACCTGGTAGCCTTGCCCGACAAGATTAAAATGAAGTATCTCTAAAATATCCTGCTCATCGTCGGCGATCAAGATCGTTCTTTGTTTAATATCCTGGCTCATAATTTTTGCAAACCTATACTAAATAAATATCATAATAGCTTGTTTACAATTTGATAATACACACTTTTTCAGGCAAAAACATTTTCATAATAAAAGGTTAATAACGCTTTTCTTTATTCGCTTTTAGGATAATAAAATCGTCTTTCCGTTGCACTAATATTTAAATTTGTAAGTGTTGGAGATATTTTTGCTTTTATTAATTATAAAAATTAATGATGAGATTTCTATTTAATTTTTTACTGCTGCTTATTATATTACCTCTTGCTGCAGCCGCTTCCGGTGATACGACTGATATTCCAATAGGCAGGCAAATATTTCACGATTATATAAAAAGGGATCAAAGACTTGCGGACAAAGCTGATGGTCGATTGGACGGCATGGTGAAAGTGGGAAGCAACCAGGATGTAAATGTGCAGGTAACCGATGCTATTTACCGAAAAATAAATGTTCTTCGCAATGACATTGAGATGGACAGTGTCTCTTCCAATAATGACAAAGTTCGTTACCTGCGATATGTAGATGATCTTTTAAGAAATTTTATACTGGGCTGGAGAACACACCAGTTTAATCCTTCCCTCGCTCCTTTGCTCGTGGACAATTTTGAAGAAATCTTATTTGCCAATATCAAAGGAGAAAACATGACACCTCTGATCGACAAGGTTCCTTACGAAGTGGGTTTGATCAATTCGTCTATTTTTGTAGATAACATCGGATACGCAGAAAGTAAAGAAGCACTATTCAAAAAATTCTGTAATCTTAATCCCGATCAGATTCTCGCAAATATTGCCCCTTATGCCAATGAACCGTTCGCTGATTCATTGGTAATGGTAGCCTATAAAAATAGCCCAAGTCAATTGTACACTTACGCCCAATCTACTAAAAGTGCCCAGGGAAAACTCATCAGGAAAATTGACGACCCGGGCGTACAGATGGTGGTGAAACTGAGTACTCAAAACCGTGCTTTATTTTATTTTCCCTTTTTAGATAACCTGATAAGCGGAAAACAAACCATAGCTGAAATTCAAAAAGTAGCGGGAACTTCTAATGAAAATTATGACAGCGTAGGATATTACGGCCTGATGGTAAAAACGGAAGCGATCTATTATGGAAGAGTTGTTCGTGGTGATACGCCGGTGGCTATGTATGGAGCCAATGGATTATTGGATATGCTCAAAACCAAAGCGATCCAACATTTTATTTATCCCATAAATGTGCTTCATGAAAACCCTAATCCTGCGATCAGGTTTGGCGCGCTAAAACCGCTAAATGCACAGGAACTTTATTATATGATGGTGTTGGGAGAAAATGACATTTATACTTCGAGTTATAAATATAGTTTTGACAGAATGATGGAGAAAATGGGTCCCGTTCCCCACGGAGATTCATTACTTATTTCTTTGAATTTTGATCATTTTAAAAAGTTTATTAAAATGGCAGCGGGCTACAATAAACTGGATGAGTTTTTGAAAACCATGCCGGCAAATTCTGAAAAACTAATGCAAGCTTTTGTAGCAAAACTGGAAACGACCAAAACGCTTGAAGATGCAGTGGACGTTGCCGATTCTTACGGAAGTATTACCAACCCGGATTTACAAAAGTCCATGTTGCAGAATGTAGAATGGAATGAACAACGCTGTATTAAAGATAACAATGAAAGAGGTATAAAGATTTATGGCCTTTTAAAAACTATTTTCCTTTCTGCTGATCCAAAAAATGGAATTGACCTTTCAAAAGAAATTGGCATTCCTCCGATTTATACCGTTGATTATAATTACCTCGCTGATGATTCCGGAAGAATCATAGAGCAGGTATTTTTTTATGGTGATAAAGATGGAAAAGCTTCCTTTCAAAGTTATTTAACCTCTTTCCCACCAGCCGATTGGACGATGATTCAGAAGAAAGAATGGATTGAGATCAAATCGATACGTGGAAAACCGATTCTGATTTTTGCCAATCTTCCCCTGGATAATGAAACCGATAAAGATGCAAAAGCACAGCAGGATTTGGACGATTACCTGGATGCCAAAGGCTTAAAACCTTCGATAGTTATTCACCGTGGTCATAGTTACCATTTGCCTTATACGATCAAACAACTGCCCGAAAGTGCGAAAATTATTATGCTAGGTTCCTGCGGCGGTTATCAAAATTTGAAAACGATTTTAAACTATGCTCCCGAAGCGCACATTATTTCTACCAAAGAAACCGGTGCAATGAATGTAAATAAACCGATCATTGATGCGTTGGATAATACTTTGCGTGCCGGCAAAAACATTGATTGGCGCCAGATGTGGGCAGCACTTACCAACCAGTTTAGCAAAGAACCTGTACAAATAAGAGAAACTTTTGAGGATTATATTCCACCGCAAAAAAACCTGGGTGCTTTGTTTATCAAAGCCTATAATAAAGAAGGCGGCGGATCTGAAGATGAGTAACGGCAAATTAAGAATGATGGATATTTGCTGGTTTACTGTAAAGTTTAAACAAGTATAACACTTTTTAGGAATACAGGTCAATGATTAGAATCCTTACATCTCAAATCATACATCCAAAATCCCTGTTACCTTACCTCAATTTGTGCAAATAATCGTTATTAGCAAATTGTTTTTTCACATCATGGAGGTTTCTTAAAATACTGTTGTCAATTAATTTTCCTTCCATTTGCAAAATAAAGCCACCGATAATTTTATCGTCCACTACTGTTTCTAAATGAACTTTATCATAAGAAGTAGATGCTTTTATTTTTGAAACAAAAGTATCCGCCAGTTCTTTGCTGATTGGGGTGGCTGTCGTAAGTTTTGCATTATGCAAACCAATAATGGTATTATACTGTTCAATAAAAGAGGTAATGACTCCAGGAAGATTGGCTTCCCGGCTTTTATTACAGATTAATTTTAAAAATGTCTCCGTTATTTTAGAAACTTTCCCGTCAGTAAGAGCATGGATAATTTTATACTTTTTATCCGGGTTAATGATCGGGCTGTTGAGCATTAATACGAACGGGCGGCTTTGATCTACGATTGATTTCAAAAATAAAATATCATCATGCACAGCTTCCAGTTGCGACATATCTGTGGAAATATCAATAAGGCTTTTGGCGTATCGTTGTGCTAAACGGGGATTATTCATACTTTCATTAATTAATTCAACTCAACATTCTGTGTAAGTTCCTGGATATATTTTTCCTGTTCGCTTTTATCGCTTAATTCTCTTCTTAAAACCTTTTCACTTACTTCCAGCACCAAATTACCAACCTGGTTTTTCAGATCGGTGATCGCAGCCATTTTCTGCTGATTAATCACGCTTTGAGCATCTGCAACGATCTTGCTGGTTTCTATTCTTGCCTGTTCTTTAGCTTCCTGGATAATTTTATCACGGGTTTCTTTCGCTTCTCTCATCATTTGAGATCTTTCTTCACGCGCTTTGGCAAGCAGGTTTTCATTTTCGCTCTTCAAAGCTGCCATTTCCTTTTTTACATTTTCAGCAGAAAGAATGGAATCGGAAATATTTTTCTCCCTATCATCCAAAGATTTTAAAATCGGTTTCCATGCATATTTAGCCAATATATAAAGTACAATGACAAAGGCGACAAGCGTCCAGATAATCAAACCCAGTTTAGGAAGTAAAAGTTCCATGATTGTTATTATTGTTGATGAAATATTATTTTATATAATTAAAGAAAGTAAAGCAACAATTTAGCATCTTTCTTACTTTCTCATTTTATATTTCTGTTCAAAATAAAAATACTGCATCCTCCGCCCTGTACATTGGATGCAGTAAAAAAATGCATGCTTAAACGGGTTTTAACACCGCCAATAATCCGGCGATAACAGCAAAAAGGGCTACCCCTTCTACCAATGCTGCCGCAAGGATCATGTTAGCACGAATTTCGTTAGCTGCCTCTGGTTGGCGTGCAATACCTTCAACTGCACCTTTACCAATCTGGCCAATACCGATACCTGCTCCAACAGCAGCTAAACCGGCGCCGATAGCTCCACCCATGTGTGAGAATCCAGCTTCGAATAACAAGGTCATTAGTGACATAATTCTGGGTTTTGAAATGAAAAAAAAAGTTTACAAAAAAGCGTGGTCATTTGTAGGTACATCATGATCACTTCCTTCAAACCCCTGCCCGATGAAGATAGCGGTAAGAACCGTGAATATGAATGCCTGGATAAAAGCCACCAGTATTTCTATAAAATAGTCGAATACAACAAATACAACAGAGAAGGGAGAAAAACCAAGTCCTGCAGTTGTACTCATTGCTCCAAAAATAAAAATCAACGAAATAAAAGCCAATATTACAATATGCCCTGCTACCATATTGGCAAAAAGACGAATGATCAAGGCGCCGGGTTTAATTACAAATACACCGAAAAGCTCTACCGGGACTAAAATCACTTTTACTAAAAAAGGAACGTCCGGAGGCCAAAAAATATGTTTCCAAAAATGAGGAGTAGTGCTGCAGAGAATTACCACCAAAGAAATGAGTCCTAAAACAAGTGTAAAAGCAATATTGCCGGCTACGTTGGCCGCTCCTGGTATCATTCCAAAAAGCGCATTGATCAAAATAAAGAAAAATACGGTAAGAAGGTAAGGCATATATCTTTCCCATCTTGCACCCAAATTCGTTTTGCCCACATTGTCCCTGATAAAAATGATAAT
>JBDTJV010000087.1:0-3376 GCA_039935675.1 Ginsengibacter sp.
CACGGAGGTTCTAAAATTTATAAAGTATCTCCTTCCGGCCAGGTACGTGTTTTTGCAGATGGTTTTAGTATGATTCTCGGTCTTGTATTTGATAAATTGGGCGGAATGTATGTGCTTGAAATGACTACTAATAGTCCTTTTCCTAAACCGGGCACAGGCGATATTGTAAGAGTGAGCCCTTCCGGTTCCAGGATGGTGATCGCATCCGGACTTAATTTCCCCACAGCAATGACTTTTGGACCAGATAATAAGTTATATGTTTCAGTTTGGGGGTTCGGAATGCCTCCAGGTGGTGGACAAATCATGCAGGTTAATTTTAAATGTGATGAAATAAAAGGCGATAACCAAAATTAAAATTGCCTCAAAGATAATTTTTATAAAATCACATCTGGCAAAGGACTTCCTTCCGGTGACTTTTTGTTGCTAACTTATTTTTTCTCAAATCAAAATCGTAAAAATCACTAAACTATTTCCACATCTGATTATGTTGGCTCTTTGTTGAAAAAAAGAAAATGCAGGTACCAAGAAGCAGGGTAATGGTTTTGTTGCGTTTCATAAAATACAATGGTTTAAAATGGGAAAGTAAGTGTTTTTTTAAGAAGAAGCCATTTTTTTGACATCTTTTTTGCAATTGAACTCATCTTTGTTTTTCCCGATTCAACCTGGTTTATTCTAACAGTAAAGAAATAAATAATTGAGATTCCTGTTTTAATTTTTGAAGGAATTTATTAGCTCAAAAATTTACTTTTTTTTCGTTTATACTTGCCTGTTAGTTTCAATAAAAATCCTAATAAAGGAAATCGAAATATTGATTATTTTTTTGGTGGCTGTAACAAACAGCTTAATGTTTTAAGCAAATGAATTAAATGGGTATTGAAACAATGTTTCAAAAAAAACTTCAGATGAATCAAATACATTACTAACCTTTACGTTATCAAATTGCTTTATTCACAGGTTGACATTTGATTTTTTACTATAGAATTACCACAAAAGCTAAACGTATAATAATAGGCGCATTTATTCATTAAACTACTCAATGAAATAAAAAAGTACTGAACCTCTAAAGCCCTTTGTCGGAGATCAGATGGCGATATCCATTTTAAAAGGAAAAGCAACGGAGTAAAAAACTTTTTGGCCACAATTAAAGCGACAAAAAAATCAATTTCTATTTCTATTTTTAAACTTATATCTTCCTCCATTTGTGTCTTCACAAAATTTCTTTAGTAGCTAAGAATGGCCATGTAGGGACAGGTCGTTAACTTTCCTGTTTTTTTATCATCATCATCATCTGACAGGTCGCGACCTCCCCCTACACATAAATAAATTCATCTTACAGCAGCTTCTATTCTCCATAAAAATGATATGATTTGAGGTGGCCACTCTTGTCCACGCTGTAAACAAAACAGCAAATGTTTTCCCGGTTTCCAGAGCGTCAGTGATGGTATTATTGAAGAACACAAATCCAATACTAACCGCGGTATACCAGGAAAGTAAAAGCGCAGTTTTTATTGCTCAAATTCCGGAACACTTTCAACCGGTTTTAAAATCAATGTCAATTTTCAACAATTAATAAACTATTAAAATCAATTGGGCAGTACATTTTCGGCAATAGGAAGTTTTATGAATACGGTAGTTCCTTTCCCTACAATAGAGTCAACTTTTATCCTGCCTTTGTGAAGCTTTATGATTCGATAGACTAAGGGCAAGCCTACGCCAAAACCTGTAATTGCTTTACTATCCTCAGTTCTGTAAAATGGCTGAAAAATATTTTTCAAATCGTTTTCAGATATGCCTTTACCGTCGTCTTTGACAGAAATGATTATTTGCTCTGATTCAACCATTAATTTTATTTTAGCAAAATGATCTGGTGAGTATTTGCACGCATTAGACACGACATTTTTTACCGCCGTAAGTAACAATTCTGCATTGCCAAATACTAATAATTTTTCTACATTTTGAGGTAATTGGTTAAAATCGAGTTTTACATGATATTCCTGGTTCATTTTAGTAATCTCTTGCGGAATTTGCATTAATATTTCATCAATTCTTATTGAATTAATTTCAATACCACCTTTAATACCTGAAACAGTTGCAAAAGTCAACAATGTTTGGATTAGTTTACTTAAGTGGTGCACATCCTGGGAAACCGATTGCATAACTTCCTGGTATTCCCTGGCGCTCCTCGTTCTTTGAAGAGCTACCTCTAATTGACTGGAAACAGAAGTTAATGGAGTAGATAATTCATGTGAAGCGGAAGAAATAAAACGCCGTTGCATTTCAAAACTTTGCTGGAGACGGTCTAATAATTCGTTTAAAGTTTCAGTGAGATAATTCCATTCATCCTTGACATGTCCGGATTTAATTCTGTGTCCCAGGCTTTGAGCAGAAATGTCATTTACCTCATCGGCAATTTTCCTGATAGGGTTCAGCAATATCTTCGAAAAAAAATACCCAAACGCAAAGGCAATTAAATTGCCGCAGAAGAAACTTATCCACAAAATAATTTTAAGACGCTGAAGGTTTCTCTTTCCCTCCGCATCAAAAGAAGCAGCTAATATAACCGGCTGATTAATGGTTCCGCTATGGTAGCAAGCGATAGCGTCCCTGTCACCGTCCGTAAAAAAATACCTCGTATTCATCCTTGCCTTATTGAGAATATCGTTTGTAACATGTATCGTATCACCCGGGGTGTCACTATCTTCATATATTATTTGATTGTGAGAATTGTACACCTGGACAGTTTTATCTTTCATTGGTATTACAGTAACCGAATCAATTTTCTTAATAAGTTCGTGGTCAAAATTTCCGGGATCATTAAACATGCCGGCGATAGTTAAGACTCGGTTGGTTAAATGTGTTTTAATATTCCTTAACCTGATGTTCTCAAAAAAAAAATAAATAGACCCACAAAATAATGCCAGCAATATGGCCATTATAAGCGTAAACAATAAGGTTATTTTAATTCTTACATGCATTAGAGGTCTTTTAATATATATCCCATACCAATGTGGGTATGAATTAGTTTTTGTTCAGAATGTTTATCTACCTTATTGCGGAGATAGCTTATGTAAACATCAATTACATTGGTATTTGTTTGAAAATCGATATTCCAAACTCTAACAGCGATATCTACTCTTGACACGACGCGATTCTTATTACGAACCAGGTATTCCAGTAATTGAAATTCTTTCGCAGTAAGATTGATAATTCTACCGTTTCTTTTTACTTCTTTACTGTCAAGGTTCATTTCCAGGTCACCCGCTTTAAGCGTGTTCCCAACCGGCAAATTATGATTCATCGTCCGTTTAAGTAAAACCCTTATTTTAAAGAGCAGTTCTTTAAATTCAAAGGGCTTCACCATGTAATCATCAGCGCC
>JBDTJV010000088.1:0-9470 GCA_039935675.1 Ginsengibacter sp.
GATTTGAGAGAATATAAAACCTGGCTAGCGCATCTTAAGTTCAGATTCAAATGAATACAATCATTTAAAGTACCACTTATTTCTATTCCTGTCAGATAGCTTTTTGTAATTTTAAACCCCAATTCTATAATTTCAATTTCCAAAAATGGAGCTATCCGTTTGCTACAGGTAATAAATATATGACTGGGCTTATTGAAAGATTGCATCTGCAAACTTACCAGAATTTGTCATTTAAAATAAAAATTTGGAAATTGTTTTCACATTGAAAATACAGATAGTGGGCATTTAACCCAGGGAGGCAAGTTTTAATTTTAAAATTGCCTGGTGGGTATTTTTGATCAATGAATTGGAGAGAGCTTTCACCTTCTTTAGATGAATAATTTTTGCAGAATCAGGAATCAGGTGAACATCGTCCATTAGTCTATTTATGATATCCTGATCGTAAACTTTTGCAATATAGCAAGCTTTAAAAAAATCAACATGCATTCCCATGCTTTCAAGTACAGGAGGACAATTCTCAAATTCGGGGAAAGTGGAAAGTTTTTTTACAAAATAAAAAGTTTTTCCTTCGATTTCCTTTAAGTAAGCATTAAAAATGTATTCCATTGCTTTTGTTTTTAGAGGTTAACAATGAGAATCATTGTAAAACCAATGTTAGTTTAAGAAATATAATAAAATTTGATGCCACATTTCAAACTTGTCTCTTTGTAAGAAAATTTAATACCCTTCTCCTCCTATTTGATAATGAACTTTCATTTAAATAATTTTCTAAAATTAAAGCACTCATACAAAATACCCATTGAATGGTGAAAATTGTCTACAATGAGAATTTATAAAAAGGAAAATTTAAATGATAAAACAAAAAACTTTTTTGGTTTTTTCAGGGGAAATTGGAAATGAGAACCTTTTATGTAAGGCTAAAATATACTTCTTATTTCAACAGAGGAAACTTTTAGTGATATAGTTATGCACATAAATATGACATTCGAATTTCAACTAAAAAAAAATAAATTATTTGTTAATGGTTTTAGACGATGTATTGAAGACTATATTGAAATAGCCATCAATTATAGTGCAATATTGTATTTTTTTTTCTAAAAATTTGGAGATACAATTTTAAACTATTAGGTTTGTGCCCGAAAGATAATTTTGTTATCCAACCCTCAAGAAAAGTCTCAAGTTATACGCTTATTACCCTGATCCCATTCCTACCAAAAATCTCCTATTAAATGATGCACTGTAACTTCAGTTAGGAAAGCTGACTTTATAGTATTATAAATTTTATATGACCAGATTTTTATATTTACTTTATATTTTGGTAATTTGTATGTTAATTTCTTCCTGTGCCAATACCAAGAAAATTACGTATTTTAATAATGTTCCTGATGCCACTTTTAAAAAGACTGAAGTTGCAAGGGAAACTCCCATACAACCCAATGACATTTTGAGCATTTCAATAAGTAGTAGCAATGCTGATGCTTCGGTACCATTTAATTTACAAAGCAACAATATAAGTAAGGCTACAACCGTTACAGGAAGCAGCAATGAATCAGGTGGTTACCTGGTAAGTACTGACGGAACAATTGATTTACCGGTTTTAGGACAAGTCCAGGCCGCAGGATTGACAAAAGAACAATTGAAAACAAATATTGCTAATCTGATCTTATCAAAAAAACTTTTACTTGATCCGATTGTAGATATTCGTTATTTGAATTTTGAGGTTACAGTTCTTGGAGAAGTAGCGAAACCTACGGTAATAACTGTTCCGAATGAAAAAATATCATTATTGAAAGCATTAGGACTTGCCGGTGATTTGACAATATACGGGAAAAGAGATAATGTGCTCTTAATAAGAGAAGAGAACGGGGAAAAGATTACCAGGCACATTAATTTGAATTCGAGTGATTTCTTTGAATCTCCTTATTATTACTTAAGGCCCAATGATGTGATTTATGTTCAACCTAATTCAACAAAAGCCGCTACTGCCAGCAGATCAACTCAGTATTTACCCATTATATTCAGTGCATTATCTGTTGTAGCAATTGTTTTGGATAGAGTATTAAGAGTACCATAATTTTAAATTATAAATGCCATTAAAAAGAAATAATATCATCTCTGAGCAGAAGGAAGAAAGTCTGTTAAAGACTTTTGTTTCGAAATATTTTCCTTATTGGCCCCTTTTTCTATTGGCAATTATTCTAGGATCCATTATAGGCTACATTTATCTTAGGTATACTTCACCTATTTACCAGGCAACAGCAACCCTGATAATTAAGGATGAAAAAAAAGGAAATGAAGAATCTAAACTAGTCGAATCACTGGATCAAATTTCGTCTAAGAAAATTGTTGAAAATGAAATTGAGATAATTCAGTCCCGCAAATTGATGGAAAATGTGGTTACTTCCCTGGGATTGTACGCACCAATTTATATGAAAGGGGATGTTCATGATGTATTGGCCTACACATCCTCTCCTGTTTCGATAATTGCGATTTATCCTGATTCGCTTCACTATTACAATCATATAGATTTAAATTACAATAAAAAATTAAGTCAAATCACTCTAAATCACAAATTCAATTTCCCGATTGATAGCATTGTAAATACACCTTACGGGAAATTAAAATTTATACCGAATAAATATTATAGTTCAGACACAGTAACAAGACAGCTTTACTTTTCATTAGACCAACCAAAGCAAGTAGCTTTAGGTTTTTTAAGTGGATTAAAGGCAGATGGAGCTAGTAAATTATCTTCAATAGTTAATTTGACTTATAACGATATTGATCCTAAGAGAGCTGAAAATATCTTAAACCAATTAATCAAATCTTACCAGCAATCCGCAAATGAGGAAAAAGATGCGCTCGCACAAAATACGCTGGACTTTGTAAATGGCAGATTATCGCTTGCTGCTCATGATCTTGATTCAATTGAAAAAAGGGTACAACAGTTCAAATCCGGCAACCAGGCAGTTGATATAAGCACACAAGGAAATCTCATGTTGCAAAACGTGAATGCTAACGATCAAAAACTTGGAGAAGTCAATACCCAATTAGCTGTATTGGATAAGGTCGAAGATTTTGTAAAATCAAATAACAATAGTAAGGGAGGAATCGTTCCTTCAACATTAGGTTTAAATGATCAGATGCTTAGCGGGTTAATCGATAAATTGTATACATCTGAACTGGAATACGACAAACTGAGAAAAACAGTTGGAGAGAATAATCCAAGCTTAATAGCTATTAAAGATCAGATCAATACAATAAAGCCAAGTATCTTAAGTAATATTAGTAGTCAGCGCCAAAGTCTTTTAGCTACCCAAAAAAATATTTCATCTAATAATAATGTTTATAACTCCGCTTTGAGTAACGTGCCCCAGAAAGAGAAAGAATTATTAGATATCAGCAGGGCGCAGCAAATTAAAAGTGATCTATATTCTTTTCTTCTTCAAAAGAAGGAAGAAAGTGAAATTGCTTATGCTTCTTCCGTTTCTAATAGCCGGGTTGTGGATTATGCACAGGCAAGTAGCGATCCGGTAAGCCCAAAAAGGAATTTGATTTACGGTCTTTTTATAGTGCTGTTTTTTGGTATAGTGGTTGCTTTCATTTTCATAAAGGAATTTCTCACCGGAAAGGTCCTTTACAGAAATGAAATTGAATCACTAACTTCTATTCCAATCATTGGTGAAATTGCATTTGATAAATCGAAAGACAAAATTGTAATTCAAAAAGGTGCAAGAACGTTTATAGCAGAGGAGTTCAGAAAACTACGAATATCTTTATCATTCCTAGGCATAGATAGTGCCCATAAAAAGATTTTGATTACTTCCAGCATTTCCGGGGAAGGCAAAAGTTTTATTTCAGCTAACCTGGCTATCAGCCTATCCCTTACAGGTAAAAAGGTTGTGCTGGTGGATATGGATATGAATAATCCCACCCTGGATAAGATTTTAGAAGTAAAAAGAGATGAAGGTGTAACAGAATTTTTAGAAGGCACGAAAGATCCTGAAGAAATTATAAAACGCGTGGATTTACATGAAAATCTATTTTTCATTTCTGCGGGTGCCGAACTTCCGGAAAATCCTTCAGAACTTTTATCAAATGGTAAAGTGAATGAATTAATTAATTACCTTGAGAACGTTTTTGATTTCGTAATAATCGATACCTCTCCAATGGTTCTAGTAACCGATGGGTACTTATTGACAGGGCTATGTGATGCAACTTTATATGTTATAAGGCATCATTATACTCCTAAACTGCTTATTAAGCGAATAGATGAAAATCTTCAAATAAATCCTATAAATAACCCTGCTCTCATTTTTAATGGTGTTAAAATGAGAGGTTTTTTCAAAAATAATTACGGCTATGGCTATGATTATGTTTATGGAAATAAAGACCGGAAGCGAGCGGAAAAAAATCCGGTAGGAAAATATTAAAAGACCATTCCAATGAAAAATTTTTTAACTCAATACTTTATATGTAACTGAGAGCGGCGAAGCCGTGGTTATTTTAAAGTATTGTTGATTGAATATCAATCCTTTGAATTGCTGC
Source organism: Ginsengibacter sp. (assembly GCA_039935675.1). Classification (GTDB taxonomy): domain Bacteria; phylum Bacteroidota; class Bacteroidia; order Chitinophagales; family Chitinophagaceae; genus Ginsengibacter. The sequence goes on from JBDTJV010000088.1 coordinate 4,549, forward strand.
AAATTTTAATTTTTAAAAAAAATAATTATGCAGAAGAATTGGTACATCTTTTATACAAAGCCAAGAATGGAAAAAAGAGTGGCTTCACTGCTCACTAGAAGAAAAATTCAGAACTTTGTTCCATTGAATTCAAAAAGAATCTCCTCCTTCAAAAGAATAAAAATTCAGCAGGAACCCTTATTTGAATCCTACGTTTTCGCTAAGTTACAGGATAACGAAATGGTAAAAGTAAGGAACACAGAAGGTGTTGTTAACTTTGTTTATTGGAAGGGAGCGCCGGCCAATATTCAAGAAGACGAAATTGAATTGATTAAAGATTTTACTTCTGAACACGAAAATATCCTGATTGAAAAAATACACGTCAACGAACTGCATTACGCAGAAGTGATCGATGGTTCAAAATACTCGTTATCAGGTAATCTTTTGACTGTTAAGAACACTGTTGCTAAAGTAAATTTGCCCTCTTTAGGTTATTCACTTGTTGCACATGTTAATAATGTCAACCATTTAGAGATTGAAGTTCCTTTTGGAGAAAAAGGACTTTTACTTCAATCCTGAATTAATTAAAATCTATATCGAAACTAATATAAAATAGTAACTACAGAAACCCGGGAAAACTCTCGCAAGCAGGAATGACGCTTACCCTTAATTCAAATAAAATCCTTCTTCTCTGTTTTTTATAAATAGTCATTCCTAAAATTCACCAATAAAATGAAATCAGCATTAATTACCGGTATAACCGGGCAGGATGGGGCATATCTTGCAGAATTACTTTTGTCAAAAGGTTACCTTGTACATGGAGTAAAAAGAAGATCATCATTGATCAATACTCAAAGGATAGACCATTTATACGTTGATCCTCATGAAAATCATGTTAATTTTAAATTACATTATGGGGATATGACGGATAGTACAAATCTCATTCGTATAGTTCAGGAAACTCAACCTGATGAGATATACAACCTTGCAGCCATGAGCCATGTTAAAGTTAGCTTTGACAATCCAGAATACACAGCAAATGCGGATGGCGTGGGTACCTTACGACTTCTTGAAGCCGTGAGAATTTTAAAATTAGAAAAGAGGACCCGTATCTACCAGGCATCTACTTCTGAGTTATTCGGTCTTGTTCAGGAGGTGCCACAAAAGGAAACCACTCCATTTTATCCAAGAAGCCCTTATGGAGTCGCAAAATTGTATGCTTATTGGATTATCGTTAATTATCGTGAAGCTTATAATATGTTTGCTTGTAACGGAATCTTATTTAATCATGAAAGCCCTCTTCGTGGAGAAACTTTTGTATCCAGAAAAATCACGAGGGCAGTCGCTGCCATCGCAAATGGGTACCAGGACACATTGTATCTAGGCAACTTAAATGCCCAAAGAGATTGGGGGCATGCAAAAGATTACGTAGAAGCCATGTACCTGATGCTTCAGCAGGAGAAGCCGGAAGATTTTGTGATAGCAACCGGTGTTACCACTACAGTAAAAGAATTTGTCAGAATGGCTTTTGAAGAAGTTGGTATAAAAATATCATTTTCCGGAGAAGGACAGCAAGAAAAAGGAGTCGTAATAGACTGCTCGAATCCTTCCTACCAATTGGCAAACGGTAAAGAAGTAGTAGCAATAGATCCTGAATACTTTCGTCCAACAGAAGTAGACCTTTTAATTGGTGACGCAAGTAAAGCCAAACGATTATTAGGCTGGCAACCTAAGCACGTTTTATCAGATCTTGTCAGTGAAATGGTTGCAAATGATTTGAAAAACTTCAAACCAGGTCCAGAAAAAATATTATACGAATAGAACCGGCAATTCTGAATGCATTTGTTCGTAAAAACAAATGCGATGAATGAATGCAATTGTAAAGCATCTTAAAACTTTTGGTAAATAAGCGATGGTAGAGCAAGTTACAGAATTTGAATTAGTTATTGAACAAGGCAGATCGAAAAAGAATTATTGGAAGGATCTGTGGAGATTCCGTGAGTTATTTTTATTCATGTCCTGGAGGGACATTTTAGTCAGGTATAAGCAAACAGCGATTGGGCTTTCCTGGAGTTTAATACGACCATTGCTAACAATGCTGATCTTCACAGTCATCTTCGGACGCGTGGCCAAGTTACCCTCAGAAGGAGTTCCCTACCCTATTTTAGTTTTTGCAGGAATGCTTCCGTGGCTATTCTTCTCAACATCTTTCGCAGACGCAAGTAATTCTTTACTTTTAAATTCGAACATGTTGACAAAAATATATTTCCCAAGATTAATTATTCCTGTAAGTTCAGTTATTGTCAACCTTGTAGATTTCATTATTTCCTTCTTTATACTTATTGGCTTGATGATTTGGTATCATTTCATTCCATCCAAAACAATTTTATTCCTCCCCTTTTTTCTTGTACTTACATTCCTGATTTCGATGGGTTCCGGCTTATTTGTGGCCGCTTTGAATGTGAAATACAGAGATTTCAAATATATTGTGCCGTTTGTGGTACAAATAGGCATGTACGTTTCTCCGGTAGGCTTCAGCAGCTCAGTTGTTCCTCAAAAATATAGGTTATTATATTCTTTAAATCCAATGGTTGGAGCAATTGATGGATTCCGTTGGTGTATTTTAGGAAACCATAGTAATATTTATTTACCCGGATTGTTTGTCTCAATTGGTATTACAATTCTTCTAGTTTTTCTGGGGATTTGGTATTTCAGAAAAATGGAAAAAACCTTCGCAGACGTAGTTTAAAATATATGAATACAGTAATAAAAGTCGAAAATTTAGGTAAAAGTTACGTTCTTGGGAAACAGAAAAATTCCAGGGAGGATTCACTAAGGGATGTAATCACTGAAAAAGTAAAGGGAGCATTCAGGAATACGAAAAGTATAATCTCGAAAAAAACGCCTGGTTTAAATGGTAAATCAAATTTCTGGGCCTTGAATGATGTCAATTTTGAAGTGAAACAAGGCGAACGAATTGGGATCATAGGCCGGAATGGCGCAGGAAAATCTACTCTACTAAAATTATTAAGTCGGATTACCGAACCTACCCAAGGCAGAATATCCATTAATGGCCGGGTAGCAAGTTTACTCGAAGTTGGTACAGGGTTTCACCCGGAGCTTTCAGGTCGGGAAAATATATACCTCAATGGAGCTATATTAGGAATGCACAGAGCCGAAATCAAAAGAAAATTTGATGAAATTGTAGATTTCTCGGAAGTTGAAAAATTCCTTGACACTCCCGTAAAGCGCTATTCGAGTGGGATGTATGTGAGGCTAGCTTTTGCGGTAGCTGCGTACCTGGAATCTGAAAACCTGGTTGTTGACGAAGTATTAGCCGTTGGAGATGCCCAATTTCAAAAAAAATGTTTGGGGAAAATGGAGAACCTGTCAAAAGAAGGAGGCAGAACAGTTCTGTTTGTGAGCCACAATATGCAGGCCATCTCAACACTTTGTAACAGAATTATTTTATTAGATAAGGGTACAATAATACAAGACGGAGAAGCATCAAAAGTCATACAGAATTATTTAATGTTTGAAACATCAAAAAGTGGTACCGCAGAGTGGACTAATGAAAATGCATTGGGTGATTCAATGATAAAATTAAGGGCTGTCAAAATTTTAGATCAAGAAAACCATGTCAGGAATCATTTTTTTACCATGTCTAAAATAAGAATTCAATTTGATTTTGAAATATTTAAAATGGATAACTCATTAGTGGTTGGTTTCGATCTGACGAATGAAGAGGGTACAATCCTTTTCAGATCCTATCATCATGATTATTACCAGGACGAATGGCCTGAATTAAAAAAAGGACTCAATTCAATTTATTGTGATATTCCTGACAGTCTTTTAAGGGAAGGCACTTATTTTATTAGTCCTAAAATTAGTCTCCATGCTACTAAATGGATAATTAATAGCGACCCTTTATTATCTTTTGAAGTAGAATTGAATCATGGAGTTTCTCCATTTTGGACTTATTACAATAAAACAAACAGGCCCGGCGCATTATCAATTGTTTTACCCTGGAAAAATGCAATGCACCCTATTTTGCATCAAAGATAACTTCGATTGCTGGTTGTATTAAAGGCTTTCCTAAATTTATCTCTAAAAAAAGAAAACAGAAATACTCCCTATTTGTTCGTTTACTGGAAAGATTCCTTATCCGTTAAAAAAGCAATTTCTTCTATCCCCCCCTTCCTCCCATTACTTTATTATTTTAATATGTCCCAAAATGCATTAATATTTTCACCTGGATTTGATGGCCACAGGCAGGTTTATGTTTTTGTACTCGCAGACGTATTAAAGCAACTCGGTTTCAATATATTTATCGCAGGAAATACGCAGCAACAAGTTTACAATTCATTTTATATTGATATATTAAAGGATCAATCGGAAATTACCTTTATTGATACCAGTAAATATCCAAACGGAGGGCGTGATATTAACATTGAGGATTTTCTAAAAATACAAAATACCATTAAAACTGATCTAACCATTTTCCCCGAAGCAGATTTCCATTTAAATCTGCTTTCTTCTCAAAGTTTTAGAAAAAAAAATAAACTCAGGGGAAGGACGGTAGGGATTTTTATGAGACCTTTTTATTTTTATGAAGGAGGGCTGGGAATGATAGATAAGTTGAAATATTTAAAGCATTTACCCTCTAGGTTGAAAAGTGATAAAAGTCTATTTTATGAATTTTTTCTAAAAAGGTTTCCGCTACTTGACACCTCTCTTTGCATTGATGAGAACTTTGTTACTCATCATCCTTATATAAAGTGGTTGCCAGATGTATTTCAACAGTATGCAGAATCAATAATGACGGAAGAGAAATCAGAAGATAGAATATGGATTAGCAAACTCAATAATTTTAGAGAAAAAAACAAGGGGAAATTTCTTTTTTTATACTTCGGAACTGCTCAATATAGAAGAGGATACGATAT
>JBDTJV010000089.1:0-2774 GCA_039935675.1 Ginsengibacter sp.
TTTCGTAAAAACCATGTATGGCGTTATAATCAGTGGGAATCGAACTTTTGAAAAAACTCCGGATATCTTTTTCATCTTCCTGGTTTCGCGCATGGCCGTTTTTTACATACCACCGATATAGCAACAACGCAAGGTTGGAAAGTTTGGTGACCCTGTCAATATGCGCGCTGATATCGAGTGCTTCTTCTGCTAGTAACTCTGTTTTTTCGAGTGTGCTTCTGGTAATATGAAGTGTTTCAATCTTTTTTTCCAATGAGATTACCTGTACCAAAAAATTCATTTTTTGATTGGCCCTGGCAATTTCTTTTGCTTTTTCTAAAATGTTCAGGCTTTGAATTTTTAGACCCTTGTTGTAGAGCAGCCGCGCATTGTCCAGCTGTTCACTTAACTTTAGATCTATATTATCATTAGTGCGTAATAAACGAAGGCTAGCCAGTAACTGTTTATATAAATGTGTTTTTAAATTGGCCAGCTGGGTCTTCGTTACATCTTTCAAAGCTTTGAATAAAAGTTTTTCATCGTATTCATTTAATTTGTCCAATGCATCAAATAAACGGATAATTTTTAGGTCTTCTTTTGCCGAACTTCTTTTGATATAAAGCTTAAAATGTCTTTTTTCAGACTTTTCGAGGGAATGAACCAATTGAAATAGCGTATCGGAAAAAGGATTGGGCATCATTAATCTTTTAATAAAAAACAGTTCATTACCAACTGATTACAAAAATTAGTACTCCTATGGCATGATATATGACACATGAAATTAATTATTTTAATGTTTAGGTTCTTCATAAATTTGTGGAATAAACGAAATAAAAAATAATAAAACAGTTTTTTTATCGTTTTAACTCCGGCTTCGAGCCGCGCAAAAATCGAATTAAGAGTCTCATATCAAGCAATACGTTAAAAAAAGTCCTCCTGTTTCTACAGGAGGTCTTAATTTTTAGCCCATCCCAGATTTTTTTTTATTGATATTTTCTAAAATAAGGTTATAAGCACTGCTTTTGCTAAAATATTTAGTATTTTTACTTCCCAAAAAGAAGAGATGAATACTAAAACAATAAAGCAGATCCCGGGATATAATTATATTGAATACAAAATTGTATTACGACCAAATGAGGACCTGGCCTCTAAAATTGCGGAAATAAAAAAGACTTTTTCTGAGCAATACAAAACATCCTTTTCAAATAATTTCAGTATTGATATACCTCTTGTAAATTTTGTGCAGTTGGAGATGAAAGAAAAACAAGTGCTCAATAATTTACAAACAATCGCTGAACATTATCGTCCATTCAAAGTGAATTTAAAAAATTTTGGCAGTATGCCGACACACTCTATTTTCATTAATATAGAATCCAAACAACAGGTTTTGAATTTGGTGAAAGAACTAAAATCAACTCAGCGGTGGATGCACCTTGATAAGGAAAACAAAGCGCATTTTATAAACAGTCCTTTTATCACAATTGCTTCAAAACTTTTACCATGGCAATTTGAGAAGGGATGGCTTGAATATAAAAATCATTATTTCACCGGAAGTTTTATGGCTGAAGAAATGCTGTTAATGAAACGAAAAATTGGAACATTCAAATTCCATGTGGTAAAGCAATTTAAATTTAATGATATAGAAAAGTACACTTCGCAAACGGAATTATTCTTTTAATCATCCAAAAATCCGCACCTATGAAATCATCATTGAAACAAGATCATTTTAAAATAGCACCTCAGGAAAAAGAAGAAGACCAACAATATTTGGCCGGGCGGGGCGCTCAATTCAACACTTCCAACCGGTTTCTTAAAACACAACAATCAAAAGAAGAAATCGAATCGATTGATGATTGGGAGAATCCGAATTTAAGTACCCAATACATTGAACAAAATGTAAAAACAATCGTAAACAAAGTAGACAGCCCCGACCTGGGAATGGCTTATAGTATGAACCCTTATGCTGGTTGCGAACATGGTTGCATTTATTGCTACGCACGTAATGTTCATGAATACTGGGGTTACAGCGCAGGCCTTGATTTTGAAAGAAAAATTATTGTCAAAATAAATGCGCCTCAAATGTTGAGAAAACAGTTGATGCATCCAAAATGGGATCCACATCCTATCATGTTGAGCGGCAATACAGATTGTTATCAACCGGCCGAACAAAAGTATAGATTGACAAGAGGGTTATTGGAAGTTTGTAATGAATTTAATCAACCTGTTGGCATTCTTACCAAAAATTCATGGATCATCAAAGACAAAGATATTTTGCAGGAAATGTCAAAAAAGAATTTGGTTTCTGCAATGGTTTCAGTTACTACTTTCAACGAAGATCTCAGAAGAGTGATGGAGCCAAGAACCGCAACTGCCAAACAACGATTAAAAGTGATTGAAGAATTAAGTGCTGCGGGCGTGCACATGGGAATTATGATGGGCCCGATGATACCGGGATTGAACGAACATGAAATGCAACGAATCATGAAAGCAGGTGCAGACGCTGGAGCAAAGTTTACAGCTTATACTTTTATCCGTTTGAATGGTGCTATCAAATTTTTATTTCACGATTGGCTGTATAAAAACTTTCCAGATCGTGCTGATAAAGTTTGGCATTTAATAGAGGACAGTCACGACGGAAAAGTGAACGACACGCGGTGGGGAGTTCGCATGCGTGGTGAAGGCAGCATTGCAGAAATAGTGAGCCAGCAATATAAAAAATATGGAAAATTATATGGCATGAATGGTGAAAGATGGAAGATGAATGTGGAAGATTTCCGGAGGCCGGGGGAACAGGG
>JBDTJV010000090.1:0-8095 GCA_039935675.1 Ginsengibacter sp.
AACAATGGAAAATTGGATATTTTGAAAAAGAAATTTCCTCGCTTAAAAATTCTCAGCCGTGGCACTCAATTAAAATTAAGTGGCGCTCCTGAACAGATTGAAAATGCAAGAGATAAAATAAATCTTGCGGTTCAATATCTTGAACGAAATGGCAATATGAGTGAAAATTACCTGGAACAGATCTTAGGCGGCGACGATGAAAGAGCCATCGATTATTTCGTTGAAAAAAATCAAACAGATGTTTTGGTTTTTGGGCCGCATGGTAAAAGTGTCAGAGCCCGGACTGCCAACCAGAAAAAGATGGTACAATCCATTGACAAAAATGACATTGTTTTCGCTATCGGCCCTGCAGGAACTGGTAAAACCTATACTGCTGTTGCCCTTGCCGTGAGGGCTTTAAAAAACAAGCAGGTAAAGAAAATTATTCTTACAAGGCCGGCCGTAGAAGCGGGTGAAAATTTAGGTTTTCTTCCCGGTGATCTTAAGGAAAAGATCGATCCTTATTTAAGGCCACTTTATGATGCTTTAGACGATATGATACCCGCCGACAAATTAGGATATTTTATGACAACCCATGCCATTGAAATTGCACCTTTGGCTTACATGCGCGGTCGTACGCTTGACAACGCTTTTATTATTCTGGATGAAGCTCAAAATGCCACAGACCTGCAATTGAAAATGTTTTTAACCAGGATTGGAGCCAGTGCGAAAGCGATCATCACAGGAGATGTTACTCAGATAGATCTTCCGCCTAAAGTAAAAAGCGGGTTAGAAAAATCAGTAAGGATTCTTGCAAATATTGAAGGTATTGGACACGTTGTTTTGGATGAGGAAGATGTAGTAAGGCATAAACTGGTAAAAGCAATTATCAAAGCCTATGACAAAGAAAAATTAAAGGAACTGGAAGATCTTAAATAGTCCTTTTTTGGATTTAAAAGAAAAATACTAAGCAGCAGAAATGCTGCTTTTATTTTTTTAGAAAAAGCCATTTTTGTGAATAACATTTACTTTTGCTGACAAAATAAAGAGTTTTATGAAAAGAATAATTCTTACTACCGCCACACTTTTATTAATAATCATTGCCGGTTGCAAATCAGGAACAACCGGAAACCCCAAAGAAGTATTGAATAAATTTTTTAGTGCACTTTCAAAAAAAGATTTTGATGGCGCTAAAAAATTTGCTACAAAAGATAGCGATGGTATGATAAGCATGATGCAAATGGGAATGCAGCATATGCAAGGAATGAATAATTCTCATTCTGATAAAATGCTTGAAATGATCAACAATATGAATATGGGAGATGCAGTAATCAATGGTGATACTGCAACCGTAACCGTTACCGATAAAAAATCAAACGAATCAACTGATTTCCTTTTGAAGAAGGAAAACGGTGACTGGAAGGTTGCTTTTGATATGTCAACATTAATGGAAATGGCGAATAAAAAAATGAAAGAGCAAGGCTCCGGCAATATGGGCAATTCAGACAGCGGAATTAGCCACAATTCCGTTGATTCAACTATGAAAAATGTGCCTCAATCTCCACAAATGCCGGATACTGCTAAGCATGTGAAGTAGTTCATTATTCAAAAAAATAAAATCGCTATACGAAAATTTATCCGAATGATTCCGCCTCCAATGCAGAGGAAAATAATATATATTTTTTTTAAAATCAGCAACAACAAATAATTCACATTTTAAATCCTCCTTTCAGACAATAATAATTCAAATCAAGAATCAGGAATATTTGTTGATCTGCTATGAATTCTTTATTGAAAAGCAGTGTTTAAGGATATTTTTATAAATAAATCACGAATATATTTTCCCGTATTTATCTTGGAAAATATTGGGGATCGGGCATCTCGCTTCGGCCAGTTTTTTCTTGAATAAATATCCTGTATACAATTCCGTCGATGCTATTCAAATCTGTGATAGGAAATGGCCAGTCGGTGGAAAACTTTACCGTATTGCTTGCAAGAGTTGGTAATGGCCTCGACATCAGTTTTTTTAATGCTTTATTTCTCAGTTCACCCTCCAATTCCTCAAATGTTCCCCAGATGACTACAGACTTCCAGTCTGCAGTATTTTCCATCTGATCTATTTGAAAACAAACTTGCGGATTCTTTCTCATCATGTCAAGTTTCATTCCTTCAAATGACCGCGCATATAAATACTTTCCATCGTATGCATAACTTATAGGAACCACGTAAGTTCTTCCTTCTGCGTGGCAACCCAGGTGTCCTATAAAATTGCTTTTGATGACCTCATTAATTTCTTGTTTGTTTAATGTATCGAACATAATACTGCTTTTTGCAAACATAAACGGATGACCACAGATAAATAATGAGACGGATCAATTTTTTAAATGATATTGATCATAAAAAAGAAGGATAGCAGAATGCAGGGAATGTAAAATTGAATTCATCTAATATGGTAACATAGTAATTCAGGACTTTATGATCACAAATTTTATTTCTTTGTATCCATCAGCTTCATACAAAACGCCAATCCTTTCTTTTGAAACCTGAACAATATCTGAATAGCCGGTATTTTTTGGTTCAATGAGGATCTTTTTTTTCCATGTTTTGCCTTGATCAAAACTAATACGCAAAGTAAGGCTGTCACGGTCCTTTTGATCATCGTTATTGCAGAAAGCCAAAACAGATTTCCCGTTTTTTGTGCCGATGTTCAACAAACTTCCTTCACATGTAGGATCAGGTAAATTGTGATCAACAAATGTGGTATCCCATGTTTCTCCCCCGTTGTTACTAATCGAAACCACTCGATATTTCCCAACCTGGTTACGGCTGTTCATCATTAATCCATTGTTGGTTAATTGTGCAGCAGTGCTCTCATTAGATCCCTCAAAAGGAACGGTTTCGCTTAAATGGAAAGTAGTTCCATGATCATCCGTATAAAATCCATGAGCCTGGTAATCTCTTAACTCCGGTTTTGGATCACCGGAAGAGTGATTCGCAGCCACATAAATTCTGCCTTTATATTTTCCTTCACGAAATTGCAGCCCATGGCCGGGTGTGTTAGCATAAGTACGCCAGTCTTCTTTAAAATTCCAAAGAGGATTTACTTGAGGCTGATAAATCCTGTTTACCTGCAAAGTAATGTCTGTGGGTTCGCTCCAGGTTTTTCCATTATCAATGCTTGTTTTGTACCATACATCCCGATGCCCTTTACCCTTCCTCATTTCCATTTCATGTCCGTTGCCTGTATTATAAAATAAAAATATTCTTCCCTGCGGAAAACGAGGATCCGTCATATCTACAACTGGTGCAGGATTGCCAGCCTGTAAACTATCATTGCTGGCGACAATTTGCAAATCGCTCCATATTTTTCCACCGTCATTGCTTCGTTTTAAAACTATTTTTATGTTTCCAAAATCGCCTCCTCCATTTACTCTTCCTTCGCAGAAAGCCAACAGTTCGCCATTCTTTGCTTTTACAATAGCAGGAATTCGAAAAGATTTATAACCATCAGCTCCTGAAACAAAAACTGCTTTAGATTGCGCAAATAAATTTGCTGAAAAAATAAAGAATAGAACTATGAGTGCGAATACTTTTTTCATAAAAAAGTTTTAAGTTGAATATGTTTGGCTTAATTAAAAACAGGTTCTCCAAACCCACTTTAATAAAAAATAAAAATCCCGGATATTTCTTTGTTTACTCCAATTTTTCATTTTCAGAATTTTGGATCATTTCTTCCAATAATTTCCAACAATACCATTCCTGCCTTGGTAAATGAAAAGGCCCTTTGAATAAATTCCCTTTCGTGGGTTGCGCCACCGTTCCATCACGATGAAGATAGCCCAACCATTCACCAAATTCTTTATCATGAAATTTCGTGTACGCATAATCGTTAATTTTTTGATGCCATTGTTTGTACTTTTCATTTCCGGTTATTGTGAATGCCAGAAGCGTTGCAATAATAGCCTCATTTTGTGGCCACCAAAATTTCATATCCTGCCAATATTCCTGTACAGGTTTGTTATAAACATCCCTGAAATATAAAATACCACCGTACTCTTTATCCCAGCCACGCTCCCACATATAATCCAGTATTCTGCAACCTAAATCTATTAAATGGGGATCGTTATTCCTGTATTTCGCTTCATGCAGGATAAACCATGCACCTTCTATTGCATGTCCCGGATTCAATGTTCTTCCGTCAATATGATCAATGATGCTTCCATCAGGTGCTACCTGCTCCATCACGCATTTTATATCATCTTTTACAAAATAAGTTTCTATTTCTTTGATCCATTTTTCTATCCATTTGTCACAACGTGGATCGCCAATCGTTTCTCTCAATTGTTGTGCAGTATTCATCATGATCATCGGAACTCCTATTCCTTTGGAAGGCCGTCCATCTGAAAATTTCGGAGCCAATTTTAATTCGCCTGTTGAGTAATCAACACATTTTCCGAAGAGATCTCTTGCTTTATTGGCCATTTCTTCATCTCCGCTTGCTTTTGCGTAAGCAGCAAAAGCAATCACAGCAAAGGTTTCAGAGAAGAAGTATCTTCTTTTACGAATTGGTTTTCCCTCACGGGTTACATGAAAAAACATTTGTCCATCGGAATCGAAACAATGGTTTAATAAAAAGTCAACCCCTTTTTTTGCTCCATCCAACCACTCCTGCCTTTTTTCAACCGTATTATACAAGGTAGCCAAAAGCCACGTAGCACGCCCCTGGATCCAAACCGCTTTATCGTCATCTAACAAAGTTCCATCTCTGTCCCGCATTAATAAAAAACCTCCAAACTCCTCATCAATACTTTTCGGAAACCAAAATGGAATGGTATTGTTTAGTAATTGATTTTTATAAAAATCGGATTGCTCCTGAAAATAGTTTCTATCTAATTGCATTTTAAAAAAATTTTGACTGATTCCCTCTTTCCACTAATTTGATTTTCGTTTAAAAGGTCCTTTTCTGAAATCTATTTGGAAAGAAAATAATTTATTATCAAACACGTTACACTTCGACATATAAAGAAACCTTATATAAATCTTTTGTAAGCTTGTGGATTATCTCTTCCAATTTCTTAGCCTGCTCTAATGACGGATGTTTTTTGCCCGCAGCATACTGGCGAACTAATGATTCATTTAAATTAGCATGGCGGGCTATTGCTGAAACATTTAAAAAATCATGTTCACTAAAAAATGATTGAATATCGTACAGGATTTCAAAAGCTAAATTTTCAGCATCCAGGTTCAACCAAAACCTATCGCCTTCCTTTTCATGTTTTTGATAGTCTTTTACCAGGTTCTCGAGATTTTTTAAAACTTCGTTTTTGGACTTTCCATAAGTAACAGGTAAATAGCTTTTTCTACCTTCGATTCTACCAAATAACCCATCGTCCGCTTTCTCAATTATTACTTGTAATTTCTTCATTTCTTTATTTCGTTATTTGGTTTTTAATTTTATTATTACTGAAAACAATGAACTTATTTTAAGCCTGCCTGCTTAAGAATTGAATTGAGTGTGCCAATTTTTATATCTTCCTTCCCATGTTCAGGAACAACAACAATTCCTTTCTTTTTTGGATGCTTAAAAATTTTATGACTTCCAGATTGTCTTTCAATCACCCACCCATCTTTTTCAATTATTCTTATAACTTCTTTTGCCTTCATAACAAAGGTAACGTTTTAGTTACTTTAAGTCTTAATTTTTACAAAAACCATCCAGTAGATTATTTTTTCAATATCCTCATCAAATCTTTCCCTAAAATATCATATCCGTCTGCATTTGGATGCAATCCGTCCCCTACAAATAATTTGGAATTGATTTGATTGCCGTTTAAAAAATCTTTTCCGAAGTCAACGAATTCCACTTGATTTTTTAATATCATCGTTTTGATTTTTTCATTAATATTTTTAACCTGTTCTTCCATTTTTTTTCGAGGCAGTATACCCACCATTATTATTTTCGATTCCGGTTGCCTTGACTTTATCGCATTGATTAAAAATTGCAATCCTTCTACTATTTCATCATCAGGATTGATTCCTAAATTATTAGTACCAATCATCAACACAATATTTTTGCCGGTAAAATGATCCAATTCTCCATGATATATTCTCCACAAAACATTCTCGATTCTATCCCAGCCAAAGCCGTCATTCTGCACTTTTATTGGCAGCATATATTTATCCCATTCTTTCTCGCCCCTGGCAAGAGATGCTTTAGGATTTCCGCCCCAATAATTGATAATAGAATTCCCAATTAATAAAGTCGTAGGATTTGTTTTCTTAATATTTTCGATAACATCTTCATGCCGCTTTATCCAGTCATATCCATCCCGGTATTGTTCAATAGGAATTTCCGTAGAAATATTTTCAACAGGTTCATTTAAGATTTCCCTGATTTTTTTCTCATATGCAAATGCGTATTTCATCATTCCAATATCATTTGGATGCAAGCCTTCCGTTGTAGAATTAATATCGAAACCAATTTCTTTATCTGTTAGCAAATAAATATTTCTCACTCCCGATGACTGCAAATCATTGTAAATTTTTTCAATCACCAAGCTGCTATTATGGTATTCATTCAATCTTGCTGTGTCCATATAAAATGGCGCATAACCAATGGCATGTTCTGTAAATAAGATTGGAACTTCTTTATTTTTTTCACGCAGTTTATTGACACCATAAATGACACGATTTTTTATTTCTTCAGCAGAAATACCTCTTGTAAGGTTAGGCATACAATCGAGAATATAAAGTTTCGCATCGACTCTTGACATTACATCGAATATTGGAGCCTCGAATCTTCCATTTCCCGAGAAGCCAAGATTGATGATTGTCCTGTCAATATTTCTTTGTAAAATATTTGTCCATGCAAGTCCTGGCCTCGAAGCAACAGCGCCCTGCAAAATGGAAGTACCATAAGCAACGATAGGTTTCTCATTACGTTTCGATGCAAAGGAAAAAGAATCCTTTTGATCCACGCCAATTGATAACCAGGCCACTGAATTGTATAAAGGCAAATACAAGTAAAAGTCAGAAACAGAGGTGCCGTTTTTTGCGAGTAATAAATTTTTGAAAACATAAGAGCAGGTATCTCCAAAGTGATAATTTCCTGGAGCCCAATTCCAATTACCATTAACGTCCATAGCAAAAAGATCCAGGCCGCTTACTCCTGTTGAGGGCATATGCGTCATAGAAAAATTCTTACTTGACAACGTATATTGAATTTTAATTTCTGTCGCAGAAGTTTTAAAATGAATGAATTCTCCAGCGGTATTTTCAGACAAATTCCAGACAGGTTTGCGGACACTATCTTTCATGGATATGGGTAGCCTGTGAAAAATATCAGACGAATCAGGGGCACAGATTCCTTCAACAAATTTTGGTTGATACCACTTTGTTTGTTGTTGTGATAACCCTACTTTATAAAATGCTATGATCAATAAAAGAAAGAAGTACTTTTTCATTTTTATTTATTTTGTCTGGGTAAAACTATTGAATCTTTAACCTCTATTGAAAAAGTGGAGGCAGGCAAATCTGCTTCATTCTCTAAATTGGCCCTTGCGAAAGGGTGATATGCATACAATACTTTAATTATTTTATCTTCTTTATTCAAATGCAAAACCACTTCATTATTTTTTATTTCTGCGTTTGGCGAAATGATTTCTCCCTTTTCATTCATTACCTCAAAGCCAATTAATTTTCCATTATCACGTGTTCGAAGATTATCCACATTAACGAAATCAACAATTATTTCTTTTCCTTTTTGTAAAGCCCGAATAACTTGTGGGCCATTTGCAATAATATTTTTATGATAAGTATTTTTTAAAGCCAACAAAGCCAATCGCTCTCCTACTGGTCTTTTGTGTGTGGGATGAACATTTAACGAATCGCCCCAATCGCTTGAAACGACCATTCCAACATTTGGAATTTTATCCGAAATTCCTCTTTGCATATCTCTGAAATATGGCCATGATGCACGATCAATACCTGAAAGTTGCACAAAATAAAACGGTAAACTTTCCTTCCATAACTTTCTCCAGGAAGAAATTAATTCTTTAAAATTATAAGCATATAAATCAACATTATGGGCGTCACTTTCACCCTGGTACCAAATAAT
>JBDTJV010000091.1:0-5894 GCA_039935675.1 Ginsengibacter sp.
GCGAAATAAATTTCCTGCGCACCTTCTTTCGCAGCCTTGTATTTATCCATTCCGGCTTCTATTTTCTTAAAAATATTTTCCGTGACGACAATACCATCGTCCACTACAAGTCCCGTCGCCAGTACAATTCCCAGCAGGGTAAGCACATTGATCGTAAATCCAAAAATGTACATGATGAAGAATGCACCGATCAATGAAACCGGTATATCGAATAACGGCCGGAGGGCTAATATCCAATCCCTGAAAAATAAATAGATGATGAGGATTACCAAACCTAATGCGATCAATAATGTTTCTTCCACTTCAGAAATAGAGCGCTTGATAAACTTCGTCTGGTCCATTCCCACATCCAGCTTCAGATCTTTTGGAATTTCCTTTTTAATATCGTCGAGCCTTTTATAAAATTCATCAGAAATGGCAACATAGTTGGAACCTGGCTGCGGAATGATGGCAAGCATGATCATAGGAACACCGCTTTCTTTCAACCCGGATTCTTCATTTTCCGGTCCCAATATCACATCAGCCACATCGCTCAATTTCACATTCACGCCGCTAATATTTTTTACAATGAGGTTGCGAAACTGCTCTTCAGTATTCAATTTGCCAAAAGTACGGACTGATAATTCCGTATAATTTCCAGAAATTTTCCCTGCAGGAAGTTCTACACTTTGGGTCAGTAAAGCATTTTGTACATCATTTGTTGAAAGTCCGTATGCCTGCAATTTGTCGGGCTTGAACCAGATCCGCATCGCATATCTTTTTTCGCCCCAAACAGAAATGGAACTTACACCCGGAATAGTTTGTAACCGCTCAACAATATTATTTTCTGCATATTCGGTTACCTCTAAAAGATTTCGCGTATTACTTTGAACCGTAACTGCTATAATTGGTTGCGCACTAGCATCCGCCTTTGATACAACTGGTGGTGCGTCTATATCCTGGGGTAATTGGCGGGTTGCCTGGGATACTTTGTCCCTTACATCATTGGCGGCAGTTTCCAGGTCTACACTTAATTCAAATTCCACATTTATATTGCTGCTTCCCTGGTTGCTCGAAGAACTAATATTTTTTACGCCAGGAATTCCGTTGATCGCTTTCTCGAGCGGTTCCGTAATTTGAGATTCGATAATATCAGAATTGGCGCCTTCATAATCCGTTCTTACCGAAATATTGGGCGGATCAATTGCGGGATAATCCCGTACACCTAAAAATTTAAAACCAATGATCCCAAATAAAACGATCACCAGGTTTAAAACGATGGCAAAAACAGGCCTCCTTAAACTTATCTGGGATATATTCACTTTTTGTTTCCTACTTATTTAATGATGAAAGATTGATTTTGCTACCAGGTTTGATGGAAAGTAAGCCAGTGGTAATAACGGTATCACCTATCGAAAGGCCGCTCAGTATTTCAACTCTTGCAGAATCCCGGGTTCCGGTCGTTACTATTTTGAAATGAGCAAGGCCACCATTATAAACGATCACTTTTTTGTCTCTTGCTTCGGGGATGATCGCCTGGGTTGGAACCATTAAGGCTTTATCATCATCGCCCATATCAAACAACACTTTTGCAAAAGATCCTGCCGTAATATTTTTATCAATATTTTCTAACAGGGCATGCACTTTCAGACTCCTGTTTTCTGTTGTGATACCCGATTCTGTTGCGTAAATTTTTGCCTGGTACTTTTTATCGCTTGCTTCTGTGGTGAAGTTGACCACATTTCCCAATTTTACCGCAGGCGTATAACGCTCGGGAACACTAAATTCTAATTTTAGTTTGCTATCCTGCCTGATGGTAGTAATAATAGTTGTTGGAGTAATGAAAGCGCCAATACTGATGTTCTTAAAACCCAATTTTCCATCAAAAGGCGCGCGGATAATGGTTTTGTCGATCGAAGCCTTTAATACTTCCATATCGGCTTTTATGCTGCTTACATCCAGGACGCTCAAATCATAATCCTGCTGGCTGATACCGCCTATCTTTAATAATTCCTCCTGGCGTTCCTGCGTTTTTTCAGCAACTTTCAATTGTATGCTCAGCTTTTGGAGCTGGGCCTGTAGATCACCGTCAAAAAGCCTTGCCAGCAAAGTTCCTTTTGAAACGTGCGCTCCTTCTTTAATAGAAAGAAAGGTCACCTTACCTAATACTTCCGGATGAATTTCTGTTTCTTCAAAAGGCAATAATGTCCCTGCAACTTCTATGCTTGAATGCAAAACAGTTGGGTAAATAATATATCCCTGTACAGATAACTCCTCACCATGTGGAGCAGATTTTTTAGCTGTTTTGGCCGGATCTTCTTTTTTAGAATTGCCGCAGGCAGAAATAATAAATAAAATCAGGATAACGGGTAAAATTTTTCCATATGTCAATTTCATTATACTTGAATGATTTTTGTTCCAAATTTTATAAAACGCTTAAAGATAAAAAAACCTTTGCTTAGACATACCTATGACACAACTTTTAATAATTGTTTCACTTTATTGGCAACATGTATCAATTCCTGCCTCTCATTGCTAAGTACCGTTACATGCCCCATTTTCCTTCCGGGGCGGGTTTCTTTTTTTCCATAAATGTGCACAAATACATTTTCAATTTTCAATACTTCAGGTAAGTTTTGGTATTCTGCGTTACCCTTATAATTTTCTTCTCCAATCAGGTTTACCATTGCTGAATTCATGATCGATTTGGTATAGCCCAAAGGATAATTCAGTATAATGCGCCAAAGCATATCGAACTGGGAAGAATAACTGGCTTCAATTGTATGATGGCCGCTGTTGTGCACCCGTGGAGCGGTTTCATTCACCAAAACATTATCGTCAATATCCACAAATAGTTCTACGGCAAATATTCCGGGACTTTGAAGGTTTTTTACCACCTTTAATGCCACAGCTTCTGCTTTCCATACAATTTTTTCACTAATATTGGCAGGGCTAAGCTGGTACTCCAATAAATTCAGGTCTGTGTTGAAGATCATTTCCACAGGCGGATAAATAGCTGTCTTTCCATTATCAGCCACAGCTATTATGATCGAAATTTCCTTTTTTATACTTACCAATTTTTCTAAAACTGCCTCTTCATCAAAAGCTTTTTCGAGATCCTTTTCATTTCTTAAAATTTCAACACCACGCCCGTCGTAGCCGCCCACAGCAAGTTTGTGGGCCGCGGGTAAAAAATGCAATTGAATTTGAAGATCTTCTTTCCGTGAAGTGATCACAAAAGGAGAAGTAGGAATCTCGTTGGTTTTGTAAAAATTTTTCTGTAAGGTTTTACTTTTAATGATCTCCAAAGCAGCGGGTCGTGGATATACTTTTACGCCTTCAGATTCCAGCTTTTTGAGCGCTTCAACATTTACTGATTCTATTTCAATAGTAATAGCATCCAGGTTTTTACCAAAATGATATACATCCTCGAAACTGGTGATTTCCCCTTTTGTAAAATGACTACACAAATGCGCAGCAGGACATTCTTCTTCTTTTTCCAACACATAAGTTTCAACAGGATAATTAGCCGCTGCCTGTAATAACATTCTTCCTAATTGGCCGCCGCCAAGAATTCCCACTTTTTTCATCGAAAATATTTTCTGCAAGATAATTATTAGAAATTGGCTGGAAATGATTGTGGCATCATTTGAGAATTATTTTCAATAAAATTGGTAGATAGTTGACAGTAAACGAAGAAAAAACAGGAATTCTTAATCCATGAAAAAATAGCTGTAATTATTGCAACTGATATTTTTTCAAAGAAAAAAGATTAAAACGCCTCATCTCTTTCCTAATTCCCCGGAATGAATTCTAAAACTCTTCATAAATCGGGTTAGAATTCACCCAATGAGAATTGCGTGGTTAAATCCTTCAAAACTCAACAAGTAAAGGCCTTTCGCCAGTAAATAAACAAATATGAATGATTTCTCTTTTCGAATTCTATTGCTTTACGATCTTTTGTACAACCATTTTGTCAGTGTATTGGAGTTTCAGAAAATAAACGCCAGGGGAAACATTGGAAAGATCAACCGGGATCTCTGTAGCTGCTTTTCCATAATAATTTTGAGCCCAAACCAATTGACCTGTCGAAGTATAAATATGAGCGGCCTGTAACGTCACCGGCACATGGTAGTTTCGAATGATAAATTGATCATGAAATGGATTTGGATAAATCAAATAACCTTGTTGTTTTAGCCGCGCGGGAACAGTAATTCCATAAACGTTGATATTATCTATATAAAGATTATTTTGTTTATTTCCTTTAAAAACAAAATATACCTGGAAATCATTATTGGCTACAGCACTGAATAAATTCAAATTAATATTTTGCCAATCCGTAGAGGAAGGCACAAAATTAGTTCCCGATTTACTCGGAGCGGTTTGCAAAGACGTTCCATAATTTTGCCAAACAGTAGTAAAAGTCTGTCCGCAATCTGTCGTTACCTGTATTTGTAAGCTATCCGCCAGTGCGGTCGAAATACCAGCAGCATAAGCATAATCAAAGGAAAGGAAAATAGAATCGTACGCGGAAGTTCCTGAAACCTGTGAAGAGATGAATTTATCAGTGGTTCCAAAATATGCTGAATTAAAATTGTTGATCACCATAGAAGCGCTTCCTGTCTTAGCTGCGGCAGTAGTTCGTTGCCAGGTGGCCCCACCATCCGGATTTTCAATAGACCAGTTTGTGGGTGGAAAAACCGAATTTTCAAATCCTTCAGTTACGGGCAACGATACGTTCCCTGTTATAAAAAATGCTTTTCTTATCGTGTCGTTGTTTGGAGATTCATCTCCTGTGCCGCCGGAAGAAACAGGCTGCGCACTATAAACTGTAATTGTATGCTGACCTTCGTTTGGTGTAAAATTGCTTAAAGTAATGTTGATCGATGAATCTGCCGCAAGAGAAATGTTAGACACAGTAGTTTGTGAAACCGCTCCATTATCTACCTGGTAACTTACATTGAAAGCAGTGATGGTTGAAAATCCTACATTTTTTACAGTAGCAACCGGCGCAATTGGTTCAATGCAACCCGTGGATGATGGAGGGTTTACTGCAACAACGGTTAAATCCCTGGAAGTTTCCTGTTTAATATTGATATTGTCGATAAAAATATTGTTTCCATAATCACTAACGTTCTTAAAAGAAACAATAATATTTCCGGAATTTAAATCAGTACTGTTCACCGTTATTTTTTGATTTTTCCAATCGCCGGGTGCCGGATCCACATAGCCAGCGTTTGAAGATCCCGCGGTTGCCAATGCAGCACCGCCTTTGTTAAAGTAAGTTTTGAAAGTTGCGCCACAATCAGTTGAAATCAGCACCTGCAAACTGTCATTATAGGAAATATCCGGATAATTTTTATAAGCAAGATCAAAGCTAATAACCACAGGATCATTCCCCGACAAATTTAATTTGGGCGTTCTTAATTCGTCAACATGGCCAACAGGATTATCGTCATAATTATCAATGTACATGGAGTAGTTGCTATTAGACCCGGGTGAAGTTCTTTGCCAGGTCACATCATTATCCGGATTGATCAGTGACCATCCTGCCGGAGGGAAAAGACTGTTTTCAAAACCTTGAGAGATTGGCAGTGGTACCGGATTAGGGACAACGAGCGAAGCTGTCAAAGTATCATTGGAAGGTACCTGGTCAGCGCCGCTGCCATTTACATTTTTGGTAAAAAACTTAAATGTGGAAGTACCTGTAGAAACTGCGACAGATGAAAAAGTGATCATTTGTGTTTGCCCGCTGATCAAATTGGTATTTACAACAACACTTACAGGTGTTCCGTTGTTAAGAACATATCCAACTGTAATGGAAGTAATTGTATTCAACCCTTTGTTTTGGATCAAAATTTTTGGAATAAAATTTCCCGCGCAGCTCAAAGTAGATGGATTATAAACAGAAGAAC